>JBDRFJ010000034.1:0-5055 GCA_043818915.1 Pseudomonadota bacterium
CTTCATCCCCTGGGAGCGAGTCTTTATGTGTGGCGAATGGGAATTCGGCGGCCGGGCCGCATCCCTTTTTGCCCTATATCACCGCCATAGCTATACAGGATGTAAACCAGCCTTTACGGATGTGATCATGGGGACCACCGCTTTAGCGGCAGAATACAATGGGGTGGAGGGGGCCCAACACATCAATCACAAACTGGCTGACCTGATCAGTGTGGCCGAATTGGTTTATGGCGCGGGCATCGCCGCGGCGGTGAAGTCCAAACCCAGTTCTTCCGGGACCTACATACCCGATGTGGTCTTCTGCAACGTAGGACGGCGGCATGCAGGGGAAAGCCTCTATCATGAATACCAAATCTTGTGCGATGTGGCGGGGGGTCTGCCGGCGACCCTGCCCTATGAAGAGGACTTCTTCCAAGAAGAAATCGGACCCCTATTAAATAAATATATCATGCGGAAAACAGGGATTAGCGCCGAGAACCAACACCGCTGCTTTCGGATGACCCATGACTTGATTGGCTCCTCTTTCGGAGCCCACCGCCAGATCGCTGGCCTTCACGGAGGGGGCTCCCCCATTATGGAAGTGATCGCTATTCTGGGCACCTATGATTTGAAACTTAGGAAAGAGATTGCTAAGTACCTGGCAGGAATTACCCAGGAGTAAAAGTTCACCTATAAATCAGTCGGTTAAAAAGTGGTCCTCGCTCTTTCCATTATGGAAGGTAAGAGAAAAATTTAATAGAGGAGAAAGAAGACGTTCATGCAGAGGTTGCTCTACAGGAACATCTCCCATTTTTTGCGTTTGGGATAAAGCTATCGAAGCTATACCTCTGCTCCTTTCGACTTTAGAAAATGAATTTAGGTCAATTTTAGGCGTTGATGTGGAGCAAGCCCTAACCTGTCAGTGCAGCTGACCGGTGTTTCGCTGCGCTTCACACTGGGCGGTGAGTTTATCGTTCGGCGAAGTAAAAAACCGTAATGGCAAAGAAAGGTCTCTGCGATGATCGCACTAATTATAGCTGTGGCCGTCGGAATCCTCCTTTCATGGTTATGCCAGTGGCTTATAATGATAGTAGGTTATTTGACTGTTCCTATTGTTGTCTTTGCCATGGGGCGACAGAGCCGATTACTAAAAGGTGTGGCGATCGCCCTCTCTGTATTGATTCGGTCTTACATCGCGCTATCTTTCACCGCTGCAGTGATAACCTACATTCAATCAGCAACGCGTGGCCGTGGTTTGGCTTTCGCCTTTGTAGCTTGGCCATTCGCTTTCCTCCTCACCAATTTACCGGCTTGGAATAATCTCCGTAACTATATAAAAAATTTCAAAGCCACTGCAAAAGAAAGAGTGTCCCGTTCTGGAGGACCATTCGAACAAGCCCGATCGCGAATCCTTAATACCGAAATGCACATACACTTCATGTACACTCTTAACTTCGTGCTATTTGTCTCTTTGATCGGCTTTGGTCTCATGACAGCGATACCAGCCCTTAGGACCGCTGGATGGGGATGGGTCTACAGTCTTGTCTCATATATAAGTGGCGTCAGGCAGCCATAATAAAGTATTGATGTTGCCCAACACTGCTGGAGCAGACGGGACTTCGGGCCGCAGCTTATCCGCGAGCCCGTTAGCTTTATCAAGGGAATATGAACAAAGACTATCGAACCTTACTCGACCTTTTCCACGAATTCGATCTATTCTTGCGTCAAATTTATGGGTTCTACATGGACAGCGTGGCCGGATTTGATTTCTTGGCTAGGCACATTGACGCTGAGCATGAACAGTATCGCAAATTACTTAATGACGACAAGGAACTATCGAGCACGGAATTTTTAGATACGCTAAGTTTCTCTCATGATAGTATAGTGGGTAGGGATCTCGCAAAGTTAAGTATTTACTTCGGCAAGAAAGGAGACATCAGGAAAAGAAATAAGCGAGACGGGAGCAATCAACAATATCTAGGGAATATGTGTTTGGTTACGATATTCGCGTATTGGGAGACATATTTTCGAGACAGGCTCGCCAAGGCTTTGGGAGAAAAGAGAGTGGAACTCACATTTCCATTGTGGGGTGACCTCAGGATACTTAGGATATGTATTCTTCATAAAAAGCATATTCAAACAGAAGATATTAAGAAAATCCAAGTGTTAAATTGGTTTGAAACTGGTGATAAGGTAATAATTAATGAGGCTAAATTCATGAGGATGTTTCTTTGTTTGTTGGATTTCCGAAATTGGATCCATGAACAGAGTATGCCGAAGAAGGGTATAAGAATACCCCTGAAAAAAGATAACGACTTCATCCCAGCCGACCACTAATAGCGTTGGATGAACTCCGGCATTATGCAAAAATCTTTTTTATCTATCAGTTAGCGACTAACAGGATTTATGATAGAAATATGAGGCTGGCTGAATATAAGTTCACCGAATACTTTGAGAAAGAAGTCTTAAGAAAGCGGCCGTATCTCAAGAAGGATTGGTGTATTAGCGTAATCGAAAAACCGCTAAAGGTTGAGCCAAATCGAGCTTTTTCTACAGACTCATTAGGCGTATGAAACTCCGAAACCTCGGTGGCGCGGATCTGGAGAAAACGGTATGGCGGTACATGTCGTTTGCAAAGTTCATTTCATTTATGACGTACCAGGCTCTGTGGTTCTCGAAGCTCAATATTCTGCAAGACACCTATGAAGGTATGATCCCTGCGAAGGTCAAGCGACATATGCACGAGAACAACCAGAGGTTCAAACCTCAATTCAATACCCCAGAGTTCCATAAACAAATTGACAGCTGGCTAGACAAAAACGAAGGGGACAGCAGAGAGTTGCTTGTAGTCAGTTGCTGGTTTCTTGGAGAGAGTGAATCTGAACGGATGTGGCGTGAGTATGGCGGCTCCAACGAAGCCATTGCGATCAAGTCAACGGTCGGACGTCTCGCGCGGTACGTTCTTGTGCCAAGGGACGAACATGTTTCACACCTAGGCCTCGTGTCGTATGTTGATCACGATAATCACGAAATGAGTGCGTACGATGCCCATCAGGGGCACGAACGGGCCTTCCTCAAAGACAACAGGTTCGCGCACGAGCAAGAGATTCGCATTGTCACCTTGAACATCAAGACCACTAGCTGCGCAAGTATGGAAGGGAAGCCCTACACGGAAGAAGAGGTCGCTGGGAAGAACATGAACAATTTCGAGAACCCAGGCCTGTACGTTGGCGTGCATCTCAACGGCCTAATAACAGAAGTGGTGGTCTCACCCACTGCACAAGATTGGTTCGAAAAGTTGGTTAAGCGTATTGTTGAACTCAGCCGGCTTCCGGCTCATGTGTCTCGCTCTAGGGCAGCCGCCTAACCAATAAGGATCGAGACGACTTGAAAAGTCGTTTCAATCCGTTGTTCAAGAAGCCCGGCGCGGCATTGCTTATTTATAAGGGTATTGCTTCTGTTGATTCATTAGAAGGAGGGCTGGGAAACATGAGAGCCGCAGACCGAGTGGTGGATAACCGTAAAGAAGTTCGGGTGACATCATACTAATTTCTTGCTCCCGAAAGGTAATAGACATGGCGTAACCAAAGCTTCTGAGGACTATCGCTGTAGAGGGTGGCATATCCCCATCAATAACAAACTTTGGCATGTTACCCTAGTACTCTAATCTCTTCCTTTGATAAAGTCTTGGCTAAATTGGCGCGGTCCGACGCAAACATCAATCAACCTTAAAACTCACATGAGCATGAGATAGACCAAAAGAGCAGTAAACAGTTTCATAACGTCCATCCCTTGGATCAAATCTCGCCAAATTCGCCTAATGGGTGTATGAACCACAGTAAAAAAAGACCGAGAAATGCTCCTTTTCCACTTTCGGGGTCGATGGGCTTGTTGGGCATCTTTTAGGCGTATTCGTAGACGGGAGTTTCGATTACTCTTGTCGGCTTCCTCTGCCCCTTGATGAGAGCCTGGAGATGTTCCACGGTCTCAGGGGAGAAAAATTGCTCTCCCGTCTCCTTGCACACCCGGGCAGGCACGCGCTCAACGATGTAGAACTTACCGCCGTGCTCCAAGGTATACGTAACTTCCGTATCGATCATTGTTTCCTTCATGCTCACTCACCTCGTTGGTCATGCTTCCTGATCCTGTAGTCCACCCACAAGTCCGAGTCCGGTTCATAAAGCGTGACGATCTTGATAAATGGACGATTGGGATAGCTACACTGCAAATGTAACGGCCGTCCCGTATTCGTAAACCCCAGAATAAGGCAACTTGGACCATACTTGTCGTCGGGGTAGTCTTCTATCACCTCACTTCTGTTCGATATTGCTTCCTCCAGCTCCGCCACGCTGATATCCCGAATGATGCTCTGGTCAACGGCATGCTTGGAAAACTCATATTGCCGCCGCAGCATTTTGCTCCGGATTTCCTCAAGTATGCCCATGATCTAATTCTATTTCATCCGCCTTTGCTCGTCAATCTGTTCATGCCCAACGCCCACCTCTACTAACCCGATCTCTCTATTTGATTACATGTAACTTTATCGCGTCCTGTACCGTCGTCTTCGGTAATTTTGGCAGGGAAGGCTCGCTCAGTAGAACCAGGTGCTCACCGCGCGCGTCTTACCGTCCACCTTACGCAAGGGGTTGCTCCGCGATTGAAACGGTGTCACGAATACCGTGCCGTCGCCAGCCAAACCCAGCCCGCCCGGCTGCTGCAGGCAGGCTTGCGCCGCGGGCTCGTTGACATCCGAGTCGGAGCTGTCGCTTACCGATCCGAACCAGTCGGACAGGCGCTCTCCGTTCAGCGCGCGCAACAGGTTGTTGGAGGCATCTGAAATGAGCAGGGTACCATCGGGCGGGTAGGCCAGGCCGCTCAGATACTCGACGCGAAGTTTACTGCTGTTGGCCGCCCCCTTTGCTACCTTCCATCAAGCCAGCCGCTGGTAGAATCTCAGGAACCCGGCGGCAAAGTCCCATCCATCTACGACAAAGTCGAGTACGGCCGGTATCCCTTCCCGGGTGGCTTTCAGTGCCCTTTCCAGAGCGGGGCGGATGTCTTCAGGCTTCTCAACCC
>JBDRFJ010000035.1:0-2891 GCA_043818915.1 Pseudomonadota bacterium
GGGGGGATTAGGGAGGGCCATAACGAATCTCCTCCCGCCGATCAGGCAGGAAAGTCGTTGGTATTATTGAGAAAAATCGTCCATATCCAACAAATTTTAATTATACAAAATATTTTAAGCAAAAAGAGGTGATGAGATGGAGGTTAAAAATGTATTTATCGTCGGCGCAGGCTTGATGGGAAGCGGGATTGCACAGGTTTGTGCTCAGGCTGGCATGCAAGTGAATATTAACGACATCAGTATGGCTGCCATAAAAAAATGTTTGGAGAATGTTGCATGGTCTGTGAATAAGTTAATAGAAAAAAATAAATTATCCGAGGACATGGACACAATTCTGGGCAGAATTCGCCATGCCAAGGATTTTTCCAAAGCGGCCGAGGCGGATCTGGCGATAGAAGCTGTGATCGAAAAGTTGGATCTAAAACAGGAAGTCTTCAGAAAATTAGACAGTGCTTGCGGTCTAGAAGCGGTTTTAGCCAGCAACACCTCCGCTATTCCGATTACCGAGCTTGCTGTGGTAACCGGCCGTTCAGAAAGAGTCCTCGGACTTCATTTTTTCAGTCCTGTACCCATGATGAATGCCGTAGAGGTCATAAAAGGGGTGGATACATCTGAGAATACCATGCAGAAGGGGATAGCGTTTGTTAAAAAGTTGGGTAAGGAACCCATCCGGGTAGAGCGTGATCTGCCGGGTTTTTTGTTAAACCGGATTAATCTGGTGGGATATGTTGAGGCGATACAGCTTTTAGAGCTAAGCATCGGTACTGTCGAAGATATTGACCGGGGAGTTAGACTTGCTTTTGGCAGACGGATGGGGCCTTTTGAGGTGGGCGACATGGTCGGGTTAGAGGTGTCCTTTGAGGCCTTGATGGCTATCTATGAAGAAAGCCGGGATAAGCGTTATTATCCACCGCAACTATTAAGACGTAAAGTCAAAGCTGGTCAACTGGGGCGTAAAACGGGCAAAGGTTGGTATATGTATGATGACAAAGGCAACCGTTTAGGACCCGCTTAATGATTCGAAGATCCAGCTTATAAAGACCGCCAATTCATATGAGGAGGAAAGCAAAATGAGTTACGAGTTTGTTCAGATAGAAAAGAGGGAGCAGTTGACTATCATTACCATTAATAGACCCGAAGTAATGAACGCATTGCATCCGCCAGCCAGTTTGGAGCTCGATGAAATTTTTAGTGAATTTGCCGCGGACCCTGAAGCTTGGATTGCAATCATTACCGGCGCGGGCAAAAAGGCATTTTGCGCCGGAAATGATTTGAAATGGCAAGCTCGGCATGGGGCCCAGGCGTTGCGGGATGGTATGAATTCGTTGAGAGGCGGTTTTGGAGGACTTACTAACCGCTTTGATTGTTTTAAGCCAGTTGTCGCTGCTGTAAATGGATTGGCGCTGGGCGGCGGGTTTGAACTTGTGCTTGCCTGCGATATCGTGGTGGCGGCGGATCACGCCCTTTTCGGGCTGCCGGAACCGACTGTCGGGAATATGGCAGCTTCCGGAGGGGTACATCGTCTGGCGCGGCAGTTACCGTATCATTTGGCCATGGGTTACTTGTTGACGGGCGCCCGCATATCGATTGCAGACGCGTTCAAATATGGCCTTGTCAACGAAGTGGTTTCTGCAGATCGACTCATGGCGGCCGCGGAAGCATGGGCGGAAAGGATTTTGAAATGTGCCCCATTAAGTGTTCGTGCGACCAAAGAAGCGGTCCAATTGGGTTTGGAAATGCCGCTATCAAATGCGGTAAACAATGTATTTGCCGGAATGCATACGATGCGTGCTTCCGAAGACTATATGGAAGGGCCGCGGGCATTTGCCGAGAAGCGTGCCCCCCGCTGGAAGGGAAAGTAAAAACGGTACAAGCTTTGAATATCACAGCTAATAAACTTTCTTGACAAACCCTATCACACTTAATATTGTGCACTATGCATGATGTTAAACTAAATTTCCCCCCCAACTTATATTTCGGAACGAAAACGGAACTTGTTGTTGAGGCCATTCGTACAGCAATCCTAATCGGAGATATCCTGCCCGGTTCCAAAATTACCGAGCAACAGGTGCGGGTTGCGCTAAAGGTAAGTTCATCCCCCGTTCGTGAAGCCTTCCATCATCTTGAAGCCGAAGGTCTGTTGACCCGGATACCTCATATCGGAACGACAGTAACATCCATGGAAATTGAAGATGCAAAAGAGCTGTATCGGATTCAATCGCTGCTGCAGGGTGTTGCCGTACAAATCTGTAATAGAAAGCTGAAAGCGGAGGACATTGCCGAGGCCGATAGACTTAACGCTGAAATGAAAAAAATGGTACGGAAAAAGATGGACGTGAAATCGATGCGGGTTATCAATTATAAATTTCATATGATACTCTGCGGTGTTAATACCTATCCTTGGCTCACAAGATTAATTTCAGCTTTGTGGATACGGCTTCCCTCCCAAAGTATATGGTTAATACCAAAACGGGCGATAATTATCGTTCAGGAGCACGAAAACATACTGGATGCCGTTAAGAAAAGAGACGGGTTTTCAGCCGGAGCGGCGATGAAGGAACACTTGGAGAACTCCATGAAAACACTTTTTGAAAATAGCGCTGGATAGATTTCTTCTTTCAAGTGCGGCTGTTGAAAAAGGGAGAATAAGTATGATCGAAACGATTATGAGCAAAGCAAATAAAATGTTTAGGGATGAGGTGAGAAGATTTGCTGCCAAAGAAATTAAACCGTACGTCAAGGATTGGGAGAAACAGGGAAAATATCCTGATGACTATTATCAGAAGCTCTCCGATATGGGTTTTATGGGGCTGCTCGTCCCTGAAGAATATGGCGGCTCGGGGGGATCTTTGATGGATCTGGTTATTTTATGTGAAGAAATGGGGAAGGTG
>JBDRFJ010000036.1:0-2917 GCA_043818915.1 Pseudomonadota bacterium
GGTTGGTAAAGAGGTTCTTCCGTCCCCAAGCCAGTCATAGGTGGTACGTACACAGCGGATAGAGTTTTTTTCATTAGAGCATACCGACTAACATCCGCGCGCGGACGCACATAGATCTGTTCAGTGCTGTCGGAAATAAACTCCATTGCTATGGGTCTGTTGTCTGTTTCAGTTACTTCAATCTCAAGGTTCCCGGCATACCGGCGTCGATACCATAGCATATCGAAGCTTCGAAGCGGGACAGACGAAAAAGCCTGACGCGCAATGGGCGCCTTTACATAGCCTTGCCGCGGATTAAAGTCATTGAGCTGTTTCCACCGGTCCAGTGCCAACGACCACGACGCGATAGCCTGCAAAAGAGTTGTTTTACCTGTATTATTTGGACCGGCAAGAACAATATGACCGGGGATATCAAATGTGACTTCATCAAAGCATTTGAATCTGCGAATAACTACTTTTGTAATCATCCCTTTGCCTCACTATCAAAAGTCGCAAAATATTGGTGGCATTTATTTGCAAAATCCCTCCTAACCTCCCTTTGCCAAAGGGAGGAATAATTCCCCTCTTTGGCAAAGAGGGGCAAGGGGAGATTTTCTGAATAATGTCTATTCAATTATGACTCGTTAATAGCCTCACTCAGCGGTTTCACCACTAACAACTCATTCCCCCGGTCGTCGATCACCTTCACCGCAATCTGTCCATGCTCTCCCGCCTCAAACGATGCGCTGACCGTTCCGGCAAGATGGTCCCAAACGCTCTCCTCATGGGTGGACTTTAAAGCCCGTTTCAGATTGTCCCATGCGCTTGTGCGCGGGAAAAATGCCTGGCTGACATGGAAGCAGAGGCTGTTGTAATTGGTATCGAGGAACCACGCAGGGACATCGTCACCCTTTCGGTGATCGACTATCATGGTGATAGGATCGAAGACGTCGAGCCCCAGGAGTTCCACCTCATACAAAGCATTCCCCTCTCCCCTGGCGGGAGAGGGCGAGGGTGAGGGGGTGCCTTTAGACAGTTTTCTCAGCGCAACCTCCGGCAGGCCGCAGACGCTGAATATCTGGCTTGAGCGCATGTTCTTCAGGAGATCGCCCATTAAGAGGTCAGGTGTCGCCTGCACATACGTTGCCGGCACGCCCACGGCGGCCTCGCAATTGTCGATAAGGTTACGTGCGCCCGGCTGAATGGCAAAGCCGATGACAAAGAGATGAGCATAATTCTTTGCGTGTGCTTCCCTCGCAGCTTCATAAACGAGCTTTTCGCTGATCGCGCCGTTTTCCGGGCCGAAGAGGATCGCCACGGTTTTATTGTTGTTACCCTCTCCTTCATCCCCTCCCCTCACGGGAGGGGAACCAACACTGCCAACTTTCCCAGGGGAACCGACGCTATCAACCTTCTTTGGGGAACCGACACTATCGGCTTGCCTCTGGTCAGGGCCTTTATCTTCTCCCTCGCCCCTTGGGGGAGAGGGCGGGGGTGAGGGGTTCTTGACAACCGCTTCAGCGGAAAGAGATAGCGTCTTAGCTGGCTTGCGGATGCCCTTTAACTCAACAGTCTTCCCTCCGTCTAAGTGTAAAACTGGCGATCTTCTTAGTACCTCAAGCATCCTATCAATAAATGACCCGTGCTCACCGGCTTCCGGCGCTCCGGAATCTTCAACGCCGTCGCCTTCCCAGTCAACAGGAGTCGGTATCGTCGCCTCAAGGCAGAATGGACCAGCAACGCGGGTGATGCTGTTTACTGTCTCCGGTCTGTCAACCAGCACTTCCTCTGATGGAGGTTCATTGTTTGCAATGGACTTGAGCGTAACATGCGGGACAATTCCGCCGACCTCTTCGCCTTTGTTGTTCTGTTTGCGTTTGTAAACAAAGCCGCCTGCCGGACCTTGTTCAGGCTCTTTCAGTTCATAATATGAAAATGTTGCTGTCAACAACCGTTGTCTTGCAAGAGCCAAAGGCACACGGCTCGTGTCAATAGTAATCCACCGTCTGCCCCACTGCTCTGCAACATATGCAGACGTCCCGCTGCCGCAGGTAGGATCAAGCATAAGATCACCTGGGTCGGTGGTCATGAGAAGACAACGCTCAATTACACTCGGATTAGTCTGAACAATATACAATTTCTTGTCTGCAAAGCCGCTTATGCCTGTATCTGTCCAAATGTTCGAAACAGGAAATACTGGAAAATCTTGCAAGTACCGCTTGTAGCGCAAGGAATTACCTAAGCTCATTAATCTGTTCTGTTCCGATAACCTCTTAAGACCTTCTGGCGTGGTTTTCCAATGACAATTAATAGGTACTTTATACGTTTTCCCATTCCATTCAAAAGGATCCGTATTCCCTGAAGAACCTTGTGCGGAAAGATCTCCATGAGTCAAAATGCGGGATCTATCAATAACAAGATAAATATTTTGAAGTTCCTCTGCCGTCATCGGTCGAATTTCAGATCTGTCAAATGATTCAACCCAGTTATATTGCGTTGCTCCTTCTTCCCCAACCGTTTTTGAAAGCATTAATTGATTATATTTGACGCGCTCTTTGTCTTTTGAATACCACAACAAGTAATCAGCGACATTGGACAAAAGCGTGGGGCTAAAACCACTTGTTTTGACAAAACAAATCACTGAAACAAAATTCTCCGCCCCAAAAACCTCATCCATCACTTCCCTTACATGATGCAGATTCTCATCACTTATCTGCACAAAGATGCTGCCGCTTGGTGTGAGTAGTTCTCGCGCAATCAAAAGCCTGTCGCGCATGTAAGTGAGATACGAATGCAAGCCCAGTTCCCATGTGTCGCGATATGCCTTCACCATCTCAGGCTCTCGGGTCATGTCATCGTCTTCGTTGTGCTTCACATCGCGCTTACGCACAAAGGGCTGGAAGTTCGAGCCGAATTTCACGCCATAGGGCGGGTCCAT
>JBDRFJ010000037.1:0-2794 GCA_043818915.1 Pseudomonadota bacterium
GATGTTTCCAGGATCAGAGTACCTTGGAGCCATAATAAGGAGTTCGGGCGGACAGGGTGAGGCACTCTGCAATGAGCCGTCAATGACATCCATCGATTTATGGAGCACTGCGACAGGTATCACGTAGCCATCCTGTCCGCCGAACCACGAAAGTCTTTAACCGAAAAGGTTAAGTCCAGTTCGAGTCGGGCTTATAATTTGAGTTTTATATCATATAACTTTTGTACGATCTGTCGCCATAGCCCCAAAGGCCTATCTTTGGAAAAGGCAACTTCAAGTGCCCCGGCTTTTTTCCATTTGTCTCGTAAAAAAGGCCAGCTCATCAAATAGTAAACAGCCCGTTCTTCCGGTGCCGTATCCGCTTTTCGGAGCCTGGGCGGTAGATAAATTTGCGATGTTCGCATCAAGCTCATGGCCATACGCAAATAACGGCGGCCGATGCCAAAGTCGGCATGCTGTCCGGAGGCATCGCGACGTTTGTAATCGGCCATCAAATCCTCCGGGCCGTATAACCCCAGATGATAAGCTGATTTGACAACATAATCTTTTAAAATACGGTTGCAGCGCTTGGCAACGTGGCCGGTATACGTTTTGCCATCGACACCGCCGGTTTGTTTAACTCGAGGGATGATACCTGAATATGAAATTACATTATTTAGAGATTTCTGCTCATATGGATCCCCGATTTCAGCGCTCACTCCGGCTGCCAGAACAATACCAATTCCTCGGACACTGGTCAGAAATGCACCCTGGGTTTGTGCCAGGTTCACGGCAATTTCCTTTTCCAGCTGAACAATGCTCTCTTTGAGGCATCTTATATGTTTAACATGCTGAGCCAGTGAAATTTGCAACGTATCGATATATTCATCCGGTGTATGAAGAACCGTTGCAGCATATTGCTGAAGCTTAAAAGCCGTCTCTTGGGCCTTGGAAGTGCCAAAGCGCTTCAGAATTTCAATAAGCTTTTGGCGTCTTCGACGACGAATCTGTTTCGGGCTGAAGCGATCTTCCATTAGGTACAATGAGCTTTGTGTAAACGGGACGATGCCGCTTTTATTCTCGTTGAGAAACCCTGGAAAAAGACGATCCACAATTCCATGAGCTCGGTTCTTCACTTCTGTCAACATCACAACAAGCTTGCGGCGGTGACGAACAAGGGTGCGTAAATTGCGATATATGCCCGACTGAGCAGGACAACAGTTTGCCCGACAATTCAAAAGCATTGTCGCAATACCCATTAAGTCTATCCGGTCCGTACTGGCTTGCAAATTCACTCGCTGCTTTTTAGCATCATGCGCATTAACACCGGCAACCAGCCATCCTTTAACACGTAGCGTGTTGACAAAATTCTCCGCAAATGAATTGGCATCCTCACCGCCCAAAAAGACGTGCTCCTTTTTGATGCCGCGCCGGCGGCAGGAACGGGTCACTTGATCAAGCAAATATTCTATACCTTCCGGAGAGTTTTTTACCGAAAACGGCTTTCGAAGAATATCGCCGTGTCCGTTGCAAAACATGACCAAATGATCCTTTTTGGCATAATCCATGGGAACGCACATAACTTTTGAGCTGCTTCCAGCAGTTTCAAAAAGAGAAAGTAGCTCTTGACTTTGGTTCTGATAAATGTTTCGTTTTTTCATGGTGGAGCTCCTTTAGTTTCTGCAGCTGCTTCATTGCAGACTGCCCATACATTATGCCACAGGTGAAAACCCGATGGCTCATTAAACAGGGGAGCTTCACCTTTTTGTTTATAGAAAAGCTAATTCGGGGGAGAATTTAAGACTTGAAATCCCCGAGGATAGAATTGGGGAGGCTCCGCGAGCTCACCTAAAAGGCTCGCTCGCCCTCCAACATCTACCTCTCGGAATGGTACCAGAAATCAAAAGTTCAGGACATAGAAAAAGGCAGAGCCAAATGACCCTGCTCTTGATATGGTTAATATCAAAATTAGAAATTTAAATAAAATCCCAAATCCTTTTGATATAGCGTTCTTTCAATGAATTGTGCGCCAACGATACGGTTATCGACCCAAATTACTTTAACTTCTTTGCGGATTTCTTTTCTCGATGGGTTATCAAGTTTAAATACAACTTTCAATATATCATCAGTCGAAATTTGATGTGGCATCAGACTTTCAATCCGCATTCCAGACAATGAAAGATCTCTAACGATTATATCTCCTTTTTCTCTTTTTCCCTGAATGCTGTATTCACCGGGCAATCTAACATCGTTGCGGTACTGCCTTCGAAAATCGATTGTAAACTGAAAAGTTTCTCCACACTTACACCTGGCCCCCTTCGTTCTTTTTGCACTTTTTAATTTCGTTACATCTATATTTGTCTTAAATCTGCATTTAGGGCAAATTATCCTTGCTTGATTATTATCGCCTACCCAAACTGTATTCATGAACCCATCCCCTTTTTCAACAAAATGTTTTCATCTTCAAATAACACAAATTTTCAAAATGACCAAGAAATTTCAAGGCATGGTTCGGGGCTTGCTTTCTTGTATAAGGTGATAAAAAAAGCAGGGCCATTGCTGACCCTGCCTCTAGAGATTTGGCGAGGGGGGCTATTCATGTTATCTTGTATGAATTGTAGACAGACCAAGTGTTGACCAAAACGTGAAAATAGAATCAATCAAAATAGCGAAAATAGCCCTATCGATAAACAGATTAATATCTTCTTCATTCCATTTGCCGTGGGTCAGTCTCGCGAGTAATCTGCGATAACGGATAAATTAGGAAAGTGACGTCAAGGATTGTTATTATTAGACTTCTCTACGGTGAAGAGGG
>JBDRFJ010000038.1:0-9949 GCA_043818915.1 Pseudomonadota bacterium
AGACTTTTTATGTCGGTTTTTTGTTTGGCGCCATCCATCCACCACCATAAGTCCCCAGCTATACACACATTGCCATCTTTTGTTTTTGCGATAAGAGAAACGTGCTCGTGTGCATGACCAGGAGTTGGAATGATGAGAATATTAGTCCCTGGTATTTTCCTAGAAAATTCCGATTCTTCATCATTGTGGTATATGGTTGAACCATCATAGACATCAGTATTAGGAAATAACCTAATATTCAGAAAATGATCAGGGTGATAATGAGTTAGAAATATAAAATCAATATCTTTAATTTTGATTTTTTCCTTTTTGAGGGCCGCAAGTAATTTGTGCTTATTTGTACCAGGATCAACCAAAATAATTTTTCCCGAATCTTTTATAAGAGTTGTCGTCGGTGAAGCTTTATACGAACTACCACCGGTCGGTTTGGCATATCCTTTGACTATGATTTTTACTTCAGACATGTTATCTATTGTATCAATTTTTCAAGCTGCGAGACTTGGACGAAGTTAGAACCTCTTTAATGATAGCAGGTTCGCTTCAGTTTGCGTTAGTAAAAAGTTGGTAAAGAGAAACCGCACCCATAGCCGAAGCTGTGGGTGCGGGTAGTACCGTTCGCATCAGCGAACAGCGAGAGCGTCAGCCGCGAACTCCAAACCTTTCGGCTGGATCACGACCTTCTTGTCACCGTTCTCGATGTGCCCGGCATGACCTGTGTAGAAGTCGTACTGGGCATCATCAGCGAGATCAAGAATCTTGCCCACATCTGCTTCCGGCACGTACAGGGCAAATCCGACGCCCATGTTGAAGTTGCCGTACGCCTCCTTCTCTTCGACCGGCCCATGCTCTTGCAAGAAGTCAAAGATTTCGTGCTGGATGGGTAGGTTCTTGATCACGTAAGTGAATGGTTGCGTCGCTCGCATGAGCTTGCGCCAGCCGTGTCCAGTGATGTTGACGGCATAGTGGATGTCCACGCCGATGTTGAGGCAGTCCTCGATAAATCCGACATAGATGTGAGTTGGATCGAGAAGTGTCTCGCCGTAGGTTCGACCACTGGGAAGCTCCGTCATATAACCATCCGGTAGCTTCTCGGCAATCTTTCGTGCGAGCGTAAGGCCATTGGCATGGATGCCAGAGCTCTCGAGGAAGATGATCATGTCACCGTGGCGGATTTTCTCGCCCATAATGAGCCGGCTCTTCGGCTTGACGATTCCCATCGCCGAACCAGAAAGGACGACTGCTTCTGGTACCACACAACCCTTGAGTGTCGGAGTCTCACCTCCGCCCCAGGTACAGCGTGCCAGATCGCAGGCTTTCTTCCAGCCGTTGACAAGATCGCGACAGCGTCGCTTGTCGTCGAACCAGCTCGAGACGCCGACGGCAAGATGCATCGCCACCGAGAGTGGCAGAGCACCGAGCGTCACCATGTCGTTGACGATCATCGCCACACAATCTTGTGCAATCTGATCGTAGTACGATTTGCCAGTGAGCTCGTACATGGCGTCGGCGACCAAGTTCTTGGTGCCGAGACCTTCCTCAACATGAGCGAAGTAGCTCTCGGCTGCCTCGATGAGGTAGGCGCTCTCGCCACGACTTGCTTCGAACTCGCGAAACTCGCCGCCGTTGAGACGAGTGATGTTCCCAGCTGTCTCACGAGCAGCCAGCTGAGCCATCCGTTTGAATGGGTCCATGGCATCGTAATTGACACCGGTACCCTTGTACGTCATTCCCATGAGTCACACTCCTTAAAAGATGTTCAGTCCAGCCTTGATATTACGCATAATCGTATATATTGCAAAGCTTGCCCCTTACTCTCATTAGAGTAAGATAACGCCAGACCGCACCTTTCGAGGTGCATTGTTTTTTGTCAGACAAACGTAAACAAAGGGAGAAGCCAATGCTCTACAGCATGCATCGTCAGCTCGAAAGCGGCTTGGGCCTTGGTTTCTACATTGAGACCACGGGGCCTTTGTCGGAATCGGAGATCAGACAGCTTCAGTGGCTCATCGCGGAGACATTCGAGCCGGATCAAACCGGTCACGAACCGTGCTTCGGACCAGAAGAGGTTGTCGAGATCGGTCCACGGCTTTCAATCGAGAGCCCGTTCTCGTCGAATGCTGTGTCGATCTGCCAGGCCATGGGTCTCGGCCAGATCACACGCATCGAGCGTACTCACCGGTATCACACCGGCAACAGCTACGCATCGAAACAGGCTGCGCACAAGAACATCGACAGGATGACGGAACGGCATTACTCTCACGGGATCACGAGCTTCGACACCGGCATCACGCCGGAGCCTGTCAAAGTGATCGATCTCGAGAGAGGCGGCAAGAGCGCTCTCGAAGAGGTGAATGCAAGTCTCGGTCTGGGCATGGATGCCCGAGACATCGAGTACTACTATCATCTCTTCACGGAAACGCTTTGCCGCGATCCGACCGACGTGGAACTATTCCAGCTGGGCAACGCCAATAGCGAGCACAGCCGGCACTGGTACTTCAAAGGTCGGATCATCATCGATGGAACGCCCATGCCCAAGACCCTTCTCGAAATCGTTCAGCACCCGCTCGAACGGCTCGGTAAGGGAAATCGAACGCTCAAGGCGTTTAACGACAATGCCGGAGTGCTCCATGGATTTGGAGTTGATCTGCTCATACCTCGTGGGCCAGGCAGGCACTCTGAACTCGCAGTTCTCCACAAGGTGGTTCATATCACCTGCACCGCAGAAACCCACAATCATCCGACGTTCGTCGCTCCATTCCCCGGTGCCCAAACAGGCGCTGGTGGAAGAATCCGCGACAACAGCGCAGTTGGTCGTGGTGGCATCATCGGTGTCGGCGTAGCTGGCTACTTCGTCGGCAATCTCTTCATTCCCGGATATGAAATTCCGGGGGAAGTTGTCGGCTGGGATAAGCCGTCACAGTACGCCTCACCGCTCTCGATTCTCATCGAGGGTTCAAACGGCGTCTCAAGCTACGGAAATGAGTTCGGTGAACCGCTTACAGCAGGGTTTACTCGGACTTTCGGTCAGATCGTCGACGGCGAGTGGCGTGAACCCAGAAAGCCAATTCTCTACAGTGGTGGTGTTGGTCATATCTTCGACGAGCACCTCGTGAAAGAGAAACCGGAAGTCGGAATGCACATCGTGCGCATTGGCGGACCCGCTTACCCGATCGGGGTCGGTGGAGGTAGTGCCTCGAGCATGATGCAAGGTGAGAATACTGAGTCGCTCGATTTCAATTCCGTTCAACGCGGCAACGCCGAGATGGAGAACCGGGCGAATCGTGTCATTCGAGCCTGTGTCGAGATGGGAGAGAATAATCCTATCTCAAGCATTCACGATCAGGGTGCCGGCGGACCGAGCAATGTTCTTACGGAATTGCTCGAACCCATCGGCGGCAAGATCAACATTCGCAACATCGTACTTGGTGACAAGACGATGTCGGTTCTGCAAATCTGGAGCGCTGAGTTCCAGGAGGGGTACGGACTCCTCGTCAGAGCTGAGCAAATTGATCAATTCAAAGCGATCTGCAAACGCGAACGCGTGAACTGCGAAGTTCTCGGAGAAATTGACGGTGGCGGAAAAGTTGTCGTCGAAGACCCCGAGAATGGACAGACGCCCGTCGATCTCAATCTGGAGCAGATTCTCACCAATATGCCTCAGAAGACTTTCAAATCAACTCGGCGAATCAGCAATATCAAACCGTTGGAGCTGCCGGAGATGACGGTCGGCGAAGCAATCGAGAAAGTGTTCAAGCTTCCCAGCGTCGGTTCGAAGGGATTCCTGGTGCACAAGGTGGATCGGAGTGTTACTGGACTTGTCGCGCAACAGCAATGCTGCGGGATCGCCCAGATTCCAATCGCTGATGCAAGTGTCAACGCTCAGAGCCACTTTGGTCTGAGTGGCAGCGTGTCTGCAATCGGTGAACAGCCGATCAAGATGCTCATTGATTCGGAAGCCGGTGCACGCATGGCGGTGGGAGAAATGCTCACCAACATGGCCGGAGTCAGAATCACCGGCATTGGAGACATTCGATGCCGTGCGAACTGGATGTGGCCAGCGAAACTGCCACACGAGGGCGCCCTGCTCTATGACGCCGCGACTGCTATGTCAGACCTCATGGTCAAACTTGGCATCGCACTTGACGGAGGGAAGGACAGTCTCTCGATGGCGGCGAATGTGTCAGGAGAGCTAGTAAAGACTCCTGGCAGTTTGGTGATGCTCGGGTACGCACCTGTACCTGACATTACTTGCAAGGTTGCGCCAGACATCAAGAACCCTGGCGAAAGCGCCTTGGCGCTGATCGATCTCGGAGAAGGTAGGAACCGTCTCGGTGGTTCTGCTCTTGCACAAGTCTTCAATCAGCTCGGCGACGAGTCGCCGGATGTCGAGAATCCAGAGCTCGTCAGGAATGCTTTCCTGGCGGTGCAGCAGATGATCGACGAGAATCTGATTCTTGCTCTGCATGACAAAAGTGATGGCGGTCTCATAACTGCTGTCGCCGAGATGTGCATGGCAAGCAGGTGTGGATTCTTGATCGAGCCCACAAGGTTCGGTTTGGAATATACGCTCGAAGAGCTGTTCAATGAGGAGCTGGGGTTCGTCATGGAAGTTTTCCCTGGCGATTTCGATCGAGTGAGAGAAGTCTGTCGTTCGCTTGGTGTGCCGGTGAAGTTTATCGGTGATACTCGCGAAACGGAAGAGTGTTTGATCTACTATCACGATGCTTCCGATAAGGAGACGTTGTGGTCGGGAACGATCACTCAACTTCGGACTTGGTGGGAGGAAACTTCTGCCAAGCTCGAAAAACTGCAGACAGACGCTCGATGCGCGCAGGCGGAACATGCTGGCCACAGTCACAAGCTGCCCAGCATAAACCTGCATCCGTCGTACCAACTTGGCTTCGTGCCACAGCCAACACCAGCCGACTGGCTCGTAGAAGTTGATGGTCTACCTCGCGTGGCAATATTGCGCGAGGAAGGCACTAACGGTGATCGGGAGATGCAAGCTGCGTGTGCCGCTGCCGGTCTTGCTCCTTGGGATATCACGATGAGTGATCTTCTAGAGGGTAGGGTCAACATGGACTTGTTCCAGGGCATCATCTTCGCCGGGGGCTTCTCTTACATGGACGTGTTCGATAGTGCCAAGGGGTGGGCAGGGACAATTCTCTTCAACGAACAGTTGAGAGAAATGTTCGACCGTTTCTACGCTCGCGAGGATACTTTCTCGCTCGGCGTTTGCAACGGTTGTCAGCTCATGGCATTACTCGGATGGGTTCCTTGGAGAGGACTCGTTGGTGAAGTACAGCCGAGGTTCGTGCGTAACACTTCCGGTCGGTTTGAGTCTCGATGGGTACAGGTGGAAATACTTCCAAGCCCGTCGGTGCTTCTCTCTGGCATGGAGGGTTCAAAACTCGGTATCTGGGTTGCAAATGGTGAGGGTCGCATGGTCTACCCTGATCAGTCGATTCAAGATGAAGTCAACGAGCGTAAGCTCGCACCTCTCGCTTACATCAATTCAGATGGCAATCGCACGGAAGAGTATCCGCATAACCCAAATGGTTCGCCAGGTGGGAATACGGCGCTCTGTTCTCCGGACGGTCGTCACTTGGCGATGATGCCTCATCCAGAACGTTGTTTTCGTTTGTGGCAGTGGCCGTGGATGCCATCTGCTTGGAAAAGTCTCGAGGCCTCTCCGTGGCTCCGAATGTTCCAGAATGCCAGATCGTGGTGTCTGAAACATAAGAGTTAGGGGTTGCACTCAAAACCGATCCGGTCCCTCACGTAGCAACGCTACGTGAGGGACTTTTCTTATAACAGTTTGATTACTTAGTTTAAGACTCAAACTTATTTTGTGTCGCAATATAAAACTAAAATGCTCGGGCTGCGGGTACTGGACGATGTTAGAACCTCTTTAATGATAGTAAGTCCGCTACAATTCACTTTAACTAAGAGCTGGTAGTTTTTGTAACTAAATAGACTTTCAGCGACTCTATAAAACCGGCGCAGAATTTACTTTTATCTTTTTTCATTTCAGCCAACACCTTATGTGGGTCAGCCCAATATACACTTTTCACCTCCTCTTTTTGTAGTTCTCCAGGCTCAGCTTGGCATTTATAAATATTAAAAACGTGAGATACAAGTTGTCCGGGATATTTCTCATTCCGAGTCTTACTATGACCAATGAATTTTAATTCCGAATCCTTTATACCTAGTTCTTCGCTTAGTTCTCTGCGTCCAGCTTGTTCGTAAGATTCTCCAATTTTCACATGTCCGGCTGCAGAGTGGTCTAGGTAGCCATCTGCTCTATTTTGAACCAGAATTTCATCTTTTGTATTCTCAACATAAATAACTACTATACGGTGTAACGTGCCATTCTTATGTGCCTTACTCTTAGGCATTGTACCAATTACTTCATCTTTTTCATTTACAATCTCCACTTCATTCATAATTTATTTTAATCTTATCGCAATAACCTCAATTTCTACACAGCACCCTTTTTTAACAAGACTTGAAACCTCAACAAGAGTACTTACTGGGCGACCAGTCTTAAACATCTCATCTCTTATTTTTGACACAACTGGTGAGTCGTAAATATTTGTTAGGAAAATTTGGGCTTTCACAACATTATCCATCGTCATTCCACCTTCTTTTAAAATATCTGAGATTCGTGAAAATATTAGTTCCGTTTGAATTTTTGCATTGCTAGGAGCGACTACATTACCATCTATATCCTGTGCAAGCTGACCAGTAACAAATAAGAGTTCAGCATCACCAAGCGGGACTAGCAGGCCGTTGCTGTATGCCTTTGTGGGTTGCCTTAGAGATTTTGGGTTAATTTGTCTAATTTCTTTCATTATTCTTTATTATAACAAAATTCAAAAGTCATTAGCTGGCCGCAGGCACTGATGAACCTTCGTCCAGCGAAGGTGAAGAAGTGCTGCCGGACTTGGACTCCCGCCTTCTTCGGGACAAGTCGAACCAAGATACTCGCCTCCCCGCCATAGGAGGGAAGGGCGATGTCCCCGCCTTTTCGGCGGGTCGCCGATGAGGCGACTACTTCTGTCCCGAGCTGCCGGACTTGGACTCGAACCAAGATACTCGCCTCCAGAGGGCGATGTCCTACCATTAGACGATCCGGCAGCTCGGGACACAAACAATCAAGACCTAATCTAGCAGAAAATTTTTTAACTTTCCATTCAGCACTTCTCTGCCATAGCCAGTTTTATAAAACCTCTCTGACTCCTGGGCGTCCTTTTTATTAAGATAAGCCTCATATGCTCAAGAATAGCCCAGAATAACGCGTTTTTCAATAGAAATATTAATTTTAGACGACGAAGCGCTGACGGTATTCTGTCAGCGCTGTAATTGCTGGTGAAGACTCTCATCTTCCTGCTTGTTGCTCTCCCTCTCCACCATGAGATTTGAGGATCTCTAGCGCTTGCTTTGCCTCTGCGATACGTTTCTCCTCTCTCTTTATTGCTATTTGAGCCAACTTGATTTCATCACGTAGATCCTTTTCTTTTGCTCCGGCACCAATGTAATTCATCGCATCCTCCCTGGTGGTTTGTCTGGAATTAGATTTTAAGATAATATCATTAGAAAGACAACCTATAAATGAAATGACTCTTTTCGTCGAAATTTCTCTAATAATTGTTCTTGCCACAGTTATTTCATTTGTGATGAAGCTTTTAAAACAGCCACTCATTGTTGGCTACATCGTTACGGGTATTATTGTCGGTCCTTATGCTCTAAATATTCTCCAAGCCCGCGATGAAATAGAACTTTTTTCCAAGATAGGCATTGCCATTCTTCTTTTTATAGTCGGACTGACTCTCAATCCCGATGTTATGAGAGAAGTGGGAAAAACCTCTTTCGTTACCGGAGTTGGACAAGTTATCTTCACATCGGTTATAGGATACTTCATTATTCGGGCCCTAGGATTTGAAGCGCTTGCTGCTTCCTACATTGCCGTGGCACTCACTTTCTCAAGCACAATCATTATCCTCAAGCTTCTTTCTGACAGAGGCGATACCCAAAAGCTTTACGGCAAAATATCAATAGGTTTTCTTTTGGTTCAAGATATCATTGCTGCTATCCTCCTACTCGTTATAACTGTAGCAGGTGCCACGGCTACGGTTGCTGGTGCAAATCTTTCAAATTCCATCGCGTTTGAAGCCGGGATTTTCTTAGCCAAAGGAGTCCTTGTGGTCATTTTTCTATATTTTATCAGTAAATATATCTTGCCACGCATCTCAAGGTTTGTGGCCAGTTCTCAAGAAGTCCTGTTTATCTTCTCTCTTTCATGGGGACTTGGTATGTCTTCACTTTTCCATATTCTGGGTTTCTCAATTGAAATAGGGGCGCTCATAGCAGGAGTTACTTTAGCGGTATCACCGTTCGCTTATGAAATAGCCTCCCGCATGAAACCGCTCCGTGATTTTTTCATCATGCTCTTTTTCATCCTACTCGGTTCACAGCTCATTGCGAGCCAATTCTCGGCGCTACTTGTTGCCGCGGTGATTTTGAGTCTCTTTGTCCTCGTTGGCAATCCTTTAATAGTTTTTATTCTGATGAATCTCATGGGATATCGCGCGCGTACCGCTTTTATGGCTGGGCTCACTGTAGCGCAGATTAGCGAGTTTTCTCTTATACTTATCGCGCTTGGGTACTCTCTCGGCCATGTTAGTCAGGAAGTTGTTTCTCTCGTTACTCTAGTCGGTGTCATCACCATCGCTGGCTCGACTTACCTTATCTTGTACGCCGACCAGGTGTATTCTTTTTTGAAACCGGCTTTGCGCCACATTGCTTTCAGGAAATCACATATGAAAGAAAATATTCTCTCTGAAAGCTTTGATATCATCATCTTCGGTTATGACAGAGTAGGGCATGATTTCGTTGAAATTGCAAAAAAGATGACAAGTAATTATTTAGTGGTCGATTTCAATCCGCTTTCTATTGAACGACTTAAAAAACTCGATATTCCACATCGTTATGGCGACGCGGAAGATGTTGAGTTTCTCGACGAAATTAATTTCTCGAAAGCTAAATTGGTAATCTCAACTATTCCTGACCTTCGTACCAACCTGCTTCTGGTTTCCCATTACCGCAACAAAAATCCCACGGGCATTATTATCACCATTTCTCACGATGTTTCTAACACTAAGGAACTTTATCGAGCCGGAGCTTCCTATGTGGTCATGCCTCATTATCTTGGCGCACACCACGCCGCCTCTCTTATAGAAAAGCACGGATTTAACCTGGAAGCTTTTGAGCAGGAAAAAAACAAACATCTTGAGAATCTGACTCTCCGGGCATAGCTTATGATTGACACCAAGATTAAGCCCTTAAAATTTGAAGATTCCGGACTTAATAGAAAAGAATGGAACATTCTTAAGAGATTTTCAAATCCGAAAAAAATCCAGGATTTTCTCAACTCTCTACCTTTCAATTTCGAGAAAAAAGGAGAAACCCATCATTCTGTTAGGCAAACCCTAAAAAGCAGTAAGGCGCACTGTTTCGAAGGCGCTTTAGTAGCTGCCATGGCAATGTGGATAAATGGCCACCGGCCGCTCCTGCTCGATCTTGTTACAGCTCGTCCTGACCTAGACCATGTAGTTGCACTTTTTAAAGAGGGGGGCTGTTGGGGCGCGATTTCAAAAACTAATCATGCTGTTTTGCGTTATCGTGAACCAGTCCATCGGAGCGTGCGAGAGCTTGTAATGTCTTACTTTCACGAATATTTTTTACCCAATGGCAAGAAGACATTAAGGAGTTTTTCCAAGCCCTTTGATCTCTCTAAACTAAATACCGACTGGATTACAACCGACCAAAATTTAGCCAGTCTAGTTCATACTCTTGACCTCTCGCCCCATACACGCATTCTTTCACCGAAACAGATTAGAAATTTACGTAAAGTAGATAAAATTGAAATTAAAGCTGGAGATATAGA
>JBDRFJ010000039.1:0-2488 GCA_043818915.1 Pseudomonadota bacterium
CGTTGACATTTTCTTTGACGCTTTCCCGAAATGCTGAAAAATCAATATAGTCTTTCAATGTTTCAGAGTCACCGTTTAAAGCTGCCTCGCGAATCTTGCCCAGGGTTCGATAAGGAAGGAAGTATATCCATCCGACTATTACAATCAAAACTATAGAGGTAAGGATAAGTGTGCGTTTGTTCATATGTCCCTCCTCAATAATTACCTAAGAGACTTCACCGGCGGCGGGAAGACACTGATGAAGTTAAAGACTCTAATAATGAAGTTAAAGATTATGTGAACGAATATCCGGGGACCAGGCTGGGTTTGGTGCTCAGTTCTATCCGTTCCGTTTTTTCTTCAACATGGGGTGTCTGAGAAATGCAAGATGGATGAGTCTGTTGAGCATCGCGCCGTAGCTGTATCCTTTTTCTCCGGAGGCGTAGGCCATGCTTGTTTCGGCGCCGATGTCGGGATTGGGATTCACGTCGATGACATAGAAGACTCCTTCACGGAGACGGATATCAAGCCTTGCATAGTCTCTGCAGCCGGTTAGCACATACGCTTTTTTCACGATTTTTTCGAGAACCTGATATTCTTCCCGGGGAATGTCAGGCTTGAGGATAATCCCTATTTTTCGAAAATCCTGCGAATCCTCTTTAAACTTACTGTCGTAAGTACAGAGCCTCTCATGAAAATCGCAGCACACAGAAAAGTCCATCTCTATTGGAGGAAGCATTTCGATACTTCCATTACCCCAGACAGGGACGTGAAATTCTCTTCCGTCTATGAAGTCTTCAACAAGGGCCGGACCTTTGAAATTGTCCAGGACGTATCGGATTCTGTTCTTCAGCTCGTCCGCAGTTGAAACTACTGATTCATGCGTGATACCATAACTGCAGTGCTCCAGCGCTGGTTTGACGATCGCGGGATAGCAGTTCCAGTCAGAACATTCCTCATTATTGAAGACGTTCCATGTCGGAGTGGGGACTTTGCCGTTGTGGAGAATATCCTTGATTTCGGGTTTGTTCCAGCTACGTTCAATGGTCTCGGTCCCGGAACCCGTGTAGATGAAATTCATTTGTTCGAGAGTCCTGACTATTTCGGGCTCGCTTTTCAGGACACCAGGGATGCTTTCACACCAATTGAAGACGATGTGCGACTGCGGATCAAAAAAGGCGAGAACCGACGCGAGGTTGTCATCGCGTATCGGGGTGTTAATGACGGTGTGCCCTTCCGCCGTGATGGCACCTTCCAAAGTGGATATCTCCCGGAAGACCTGTTCTATGTCCGTACTTTCCCAGTTCATATCTACATTGTGAAGCAGAACAATAGAAATGTCTTTTTCAGTCACTTGGATTCAACGGTACTGTTCTTGATTGTGCAACACATCATATTTTAAATCCTTACAGAGTAAGATGATAAGAAATCGCTTTTCCAGCGGCGGGCAAATACGAAAAATTGGACTATACTCACCCCATCTACCGCTCAAAAACGTACCCACCCTCCTTTTTTCCTGGATACCGGCCTAAGGTTAGAAGCATCAGCCACAGGCCCGACCACAATATCTGCCATAAATCCAGGCGGCGCTGCCCTTTCCAGAACCCCCTTGTCTCCACCCTTCTTGTTTTGTGCCTACCCCAAAATATTGTGTAAACTCCACCCAGGCGAGATAAGTGCAGAAGTGCTGATCTCTGCTATCAAACATTCAGCCTTATTCACAGATAGTTGTGATATTTACAGCATATCCTACTCCTGGCTTACTCATTTCTAATTGTTTCGCTAAATCTGTGCAACTTATTCCCAACTCCCGAACAGCCCAATAGCAAACAGGTCCTGGGCCTCAACTTGAACTTTGCATCTGCCTTTTGAATATATTTCTTCTATTTCAATATCATATATCTTTGATACCATCTGGCTTATCTTTTTTAGATCATATCCCAATCCCTTGAACAAATTATCCCGTTAACATAAGAAAATTACTTGCCGGAATTATGATACAATTCCCGGGAAATGCTTCAACTTTCCCGGCATTGCGCACAATCTGGTAGAGCGGAATGTTGAGTTTTTCGCCAAAAAACCTTCCGGGTTTACTAATATCAGTATCACTCTCTTTTGCTTCAAACAGGCAAACTGGCTGATTGTCTTTCACCAGTACAAAATCAACTTCCCGCTTTTCCCTGTCACGGATATATTGAATTTCAAAATTCCCTTGGCCGATTTCCGTCATCCTTGCTGCCATACGGATTAGGCTGACGGCAATGAGGTTTTCAAAAACAACTCCTGATTCAGACAGCAGCGACCAGTCTAAGAAATAGAGTTTTTTCTCCTTTTTTATTGCCCGCGCTATTTTTTTATGCCAGGGACGCAAAGTAAAAACCAGATAGAGGCCCTGTAATATGTCTATCCAGTTCTTTATGGTATCGTATCTTTTCCCCAAGTCTTCACTCAGTGACGGAATACTGAGCTGAAAACCGACTTTTGTGGGGAGAATTTCCACCAGTGTCTC
>JBDRFJ010000040.1:0-2290 GCA_043818915.1 Pseudomonadota bacterium
AGTCGGTTCAATTCGGGAGTCACTGACTCCCGAATTTGAGGGTAAAGCTGGTAAAATTGCCGATAGCGGCGCAGTTCCCGTGATTCAACGCGTTTCAGACCGCTTTTCTGAAGTTGCTCAGCCAAACGATCAAGCAACCTCTCGCCATACTGCGCCCGGTCAGAACCGTTTTGCTCGTACTCGTGGATATAGTGGCCAATAGCCCAGTTTCTTAGTGTCAGGCTAATGTTAACGGCTCTTCCAGCCTGGGCTGCAAGTTGATCATGTACATGCCGGATGGAAGAAATCAGTTGTTCAAAGGTTAGCGACATGTCATTCTGCTTGTTCATAAAAATACCACCTTCAATTCAGTTCCGCAAACTGGACAACGGAAGGTCTCTTCATATAGTTCTCCCCTCATCATTTATTGGTAACCACCCACTCAAATCTGCGTTTAAGCTCGTTGAAATAGCTCCACTTTTCGGTCAGGCGCTGGAACCGCCCTGCTACAATTCCCGGAGAAATCTTAAGCTCAGCCGCAAGGCGAATCACATCCGCTTTTGCCCGCAATGATGCAATTTCCGGGTTTCGGTCACTCGGTATGAGTGTTTCCGCGGCAAAATCGTTTGCTTTATGCTCACGTGGATCATAACTGCTCCCGTCGTTGATATAGAGGTCTTTTTTGCTGTCATGAAGGACATGGCCTGCTTCGTGAAAAAAAGAAAACCAGAACTGATCTTCCATCTTGCCTCGAAGATTCAGCAGAATCATCGCCTTGGACGCGGACAGCCATTTTGTTGCGCCATGCCAGGGCACTTTTTTCATTTCCGGAACCAGAGACAAGGCAACACCGGATTCTGCGCACAGTGAAAGCATCTCAGGAACAAATTCTTTAGAATCTTTAACGGTCAACAAATGAATTGCTTTTACGGCCCTGGCGAATTTGTTTTTGTCAAACTGCCGGCAATCAATCTGACGCGCCTGAATTTCACCAAGCCTGATCCACGCGGAGGCCGGACCCGGACAGGTCTCAAAACACTGTGAGCGCCGCGCCGCCACTGCCGGTTTTGACCAAATATCCCGCCAAGCTGCAACACTACTAACACCATAGAACTTTAGTACTTCCCTTAGGAGTAACGCCTTATTCTTTTGGTTCTCAATCGCGTCACGCTGGATAAGCTCATGTGTGGGAATTGTCTTCAGCCAGTCAAGGTCGGCCTCAAGCAGTTTACGCTCCTTAATTTTTGCCAACTGTTCCTGGTATTGAGCCTCCAGATTGTTCCACATGCGTGCCAGAACCCCGGTGGCCAGTTCAAGTTTGTTGGCGGTATCATATGTAATGGGCTGCTCCCCTTTGAAAATGCGGTTAAACGACTGGACTGTCAGGCCGGTGCGAATGGCCAGTTCTTTCTGAGTCATATCCAGGGATTCCATAACCTCTTTAAGTGTTTCTCCCGGAGGAATCGCATAATCAGGCTCAAACTCGTAATTTTTTTTTGCCGTCAACATGTTTTTTTCTCCCTAATTTAATGTGTGTCGGCGATCTCAACAATTTCGATTTCGGTAACGTTTGCCCAATCCAGCCCGCCATCCTGTGTAACAGGTGCCGGATTATTTGCGGAAATAAACAGAAGCCGATACGGATGTTCGAGATCGACTGACAACTGCCCTTCACGATCTCCAGACAGATGGTGACATCGCGGCGGCGGCATCTTCGAAATATCAGCCAGACAGGATGCGGCCTTTAACTCCATCAAACGTTGCTGTAGCTTTCGGGCCATCTTCGGGCCGAGCTTCTTAATGGCCTCATTTGTATTGTTACAGATTTTTTGCAGCTTTTTTGTTTTAAAGTATATTACCATAGCAATTCTATTGCAACATATTTATTAACATATCATGTTAATCATTTAAACGCCGCCTTAATAACAATAGAGTCAGAGAAATCATCTGCAAGAGCACCAGGATTCATGACAAAAAGCGGAAATGCCCACCAAAACATCAAAGTACTTTACATGCCTCAGTATCTTTTTAAATCGATCAAGCAATGCATAGCCTGGTTCATTTGTGAAAAAGGTTGGTAATCATCTCTGTTTTAAAGCTGGATGTTATTACCTGAATCTTGCATGAAAATTGATGAGAAAGTGTTTTTATAAAGATAACCACCGGGTTTAGCAAAATATGTTATCAAAAAAATAATACCCAAATGGTAAAAAGGATAATGATCGATTCTATCCCATCAATTTTCACCCTTCGGGCGAGCTGGAGGCTTCCATCTGCTGTGTTACTAAGGGTTCGCCCTTAGATGCCTTGC
>JBDRFJ010000041.1:0-2986 GCA_043818915.1 Pseudomonadota bacterium
ATTCTTCTCCTCTCGATGTCAAAGAAGCCGGGCAGGAACCCTTCGAAGAACTCATCGGTACGGGAGAAAAACCTGTCAATCTCATCAAGCAGCGATCTCCTGCTTTCTATGATCTCGGGAACTCGTGTGATTCTTACCTCCGATCCCTGTCGAGCGAGCTCTTCGTCATATCTCCTGCGTTTCACCTCGTCAAGCAAGGTCTCATAGGCATCCCTGATCTCACGGAACTTCTCCACGCCCCCCTGCAACGCGGAAACATCGGGATGGTGCTTCTTTACAACCCTTCTGTGGGCCTTCTTGATTTTGTTTAAATCGGCCCCCCTGCTGATGCCCAATACGAGGTAGTAATCCTTTGGCATTGCATGTCCCTCCTCGGTCGGGAATGCGCCGCATCTCCGAAATCACATGAGATGCCGAGCAGTATATTATAGCTCTTCTCTATGAACAAAAGACCAGGTAGCCCGGAATTCTTGGCAAACCCAAGTCATAGGCTAAAGCCGGTTTTAGTATCCATTAGGTACGGTAACCATAATGTCCTCAAACCGGAGCCTGGCAGCATTTTCCACTTCAAACCGCAGGCGGTCTGCCATACCTGCCGCGAATGCATTTGCCCTCGCTATATCAATGAGTTTGTGGCCTAAATCAATACCGACGACGTTTATGATATCTTTTCTTAAATACTCCTAAAAAGGATTTTCTTTCATACACTTTAATAGCCACGTTCCCAATCAACCACATTTGATAGGGGGCGTCCGTCCAAATAGGCTTGGAGGTTTTCGCAAAACAATTCGACACCACGGTGCTGAGATTTGTCCGCCCCCGCTGAAATATGAGGTGTGATTAGCACCCTTTCGTCATCCCAGAGTCGGCGGTCCGGCTCGTGTTCAAACTCACCCACGTACACATCAAGGGTGACACCCCGCATTTTGCCGGCGGCAAGGGTGTTGAGCAATGCCTTCTCATCAATGATTTCACCAATTATCTCCTCCTGTTTTTTTGCTCGAACTTTGATTTAGAACCGTCGAAAAGCGCTTTTATAAAGTTACATTATTACGCAAAATAGACATATGGATACAGATGAAAAGTAGTCTAAAACCTGAATGTAAACCGCGAACTTGCCTTGTGTACAACCTGCCCGAACTCGGAGATCCAATGGTTTTCTTCCTCCGACAGAGGACCTTTAGCCCGAAGATTATGAAGATTCTCTTTGAGTTGCTGGCGGTTTTTCGGTCCAGTAAGCACCAGATCCACATGGGGATTGGATAGGCAGAAGCGATAGCAATCAGCAGCGGTCATAACAGGTCCGTTCCAACCCTTTGGACGTTTAAGTAGGCCGCGCCATCGCGTGGCCGTATATGTGATAATAGCAGGTTTTCGTTTAGCTATGTGGGGAAAGATGTCCTGCTCGGCTCCTGGATGAGCGGCATTGTAACGGATCATAAGCATGTCCAGCGGAGAATCTTCAGCCAGCTTTCCTGCCCTTTTCCGGTTGTGAATGCTTACCCCAATAGCCCTTACCATGCCTGACTCCCGAAGGGATACCAGCGCCTTAATCGTTGATGCACTCCAAGCGCTCCCACGACCAAGCCAAAAAAGCTGAAAAACGTCGAGATAGTCGGTGCCCAATTTTTCAAGCAATCGTTCACAAGCACGCTTTATACTCCCGCCAAAATATCCTGTTGTCGGCCCACTGGCCAAAACGAGCGATTTTCGGTCGCGATTTATAATCGTTTTGAGCGACTTCGTTACCCTCCGTGCGCCGGGACTCGGAGTCCAAAAGACATAGTTTACACCCTGATCTAGAGCCCACTCTAAATCCTGTCCGTCGACACCATAGTTAGTAGCTAAACCGAGCCGGAACATCCGACGCCCAAAGGCAGGGACATCACGATATAGGAAGTCATTGCTCATGGGTATGGATCATTTGCATCCTAAGGTCTTTCATTCTTAAATAGAAATGGGGTATCATTAAGGAAATGAGCCCATCCCTACAAGCGAAAGGGTTTGCATTTCAGGTTTGAAGGCACGGGACGGCATCTTTTCTTGACTAAAATCAACCCAAAATAAATCTTTCGAATCAGCTCCACTAAGCTTTTACGATAGTCTTTTGATGATCCTTAATTCATACTACAAAGTGGTCTCCCCAAATGCCTGTTTGAGTATATGCACAATTGGCACAAAAAAAACTAAACTATTTCGGATGATGTGGCGCTTGCTGCAGGCAGATAAAAACGTTCAGCATAGTCTTTGACCATGCGGTCTGCGTTGAAACGCCAACCGAGACTCTGGAACGCTTTCTTCATCCTCTTAACCCAGTGATGAGGAATTCCGCTTCCATCCCTCTCATAATAGAGCGGAATCACTTCTTTTTCGAGGGTCGCATAAAGATATTCGGCATCCCGTTGGTATTGTATGTTTGGATCGTTGTGCATTCCGCCATGACCAATGGCGAAACCGTTCTTACCATCATATGCTTCATTCCACCAACCATCAAGAACTGAAAGATTCAGGCCCCCGTTAAAGACGACTTTTTCACCGCTGGTGCCGCAAGCTTCTAACGGTCGTCGGGGATTGTTCAACCACACATCCACTCCTTGCACAAGGTGGCGGCCAACATTGTAATCGTAGTTTTCAATAAAAACGATTCGTTTCCTACAGGCGGGGTCAAGACTGCATTCTGAGACCCGCTGTATGATCCGCTTGCCCTCGTCATCCCGAGGGTGTGCCTTCCCGGCAAAAATAATCTGGATCGGTCGGTTAGCGTCTTCAACCAATTTGGCCAGACGCTCAGGCTGAAACAAAATCAGGTCTCCTCTTTTATAAGTTGCAAACCTGCGGGCGCTACCAATTGTGAGAACATCCGGGTCAAGAATCTTCTCGATTTGTTTGATTGTCTCGCGATCGCCCAGACGTTCTGCCTGCAAAAACAAGCGGCGGCGGACAAAGCGAATAAGACGCATCTTCAAACTTTGGTGCGTCTCCCACA
>JBDRFJ010000042.1:0-5306 GCA_043818915.1 Pseudomonadota bacterium
GCTGTTTTATCGCCACAGCGGCCTTTGGGTCTCTGATGGAGCCGCACGTTCAGGTGCTGCGTGACTTCCGCGACTGTTACCTGCTGACCAATACGCCTGGTAAAATCTTCGTGGATCTCTACTATACCTATTCACCACCGATAGCCGACTTCATAGCCGAGCATGATGCACTGCGAATGATGGTGCGCTGGAGCTTGCTGCCACTGATTGGCGCAAGCTATGTGGCCCTTCACTTCGGCGCCGGGGCTGCTTTCGCAGTCGTTGTTCTGCTGCTTGCTCTGATGAGCGCCACTGCCTGGACTGTCGTTATGAAAAGGCGGGAGCAAACCACAGCTTGACATAGATAGTGCCTGAACGAAAAGTCCTGTTCAGGCAAAAATTCGAATTTGGTAGAAAATGGGCGGGGGAGAGTCTTTCCCCGCCCATTTTTTTTGCCATGGCGTTTGAGTTTTGGTCCCCTATCCTTCATCCTCAGACTTTGTTTGAGTCTGATCCGGCATCTAACAACGCTTTTCCCCTTGACTTCTGGTTTTGTTTATGAGTAAGAATTATAAGTAAGGCATATTTGGAGCATTCTTCAGGATTTTCTTGATGTGCCACTAAGATTTTTGCTTGCTATCCCGAATTTGGGAAGATCCAGACGCAAATTCGGGATTTTTTTGTCATTACTGAGACAGGAGGTGCCACCATCGTTACCACACATGTTATCAAGCGTTTTTCATCTCTTCCCAAAATTCTAATCTCCCTTTTTTCCCTATGTTTTTTGCTGGTTTCCGCGCATTACGCGTACGCGGCCCAAGTTACGTTGGCCTGGGATCCCAACACGGAACCGGATCTTGCGGGCTATACCATTTATTATGGGAACGCCGGCAGCGCTTATGAGTACTCCGTTAACGCGGGGAATCAGACCGAATATACGTTGGCAGAGCTTGAGGACGGGATGACCTATTATTTCGCGGTAAAAGCACGTGACATCTATGGCAACGAAAGCGCTTATTCAAATGAAGTAAGCTGGACCAGTCCCTTTTCCAACGAACCCCGCGTGGAGGCAGGCGAAATAACTATTGATCATAACTGGGCATATGTTCCGTTCGATCAACCCTTTTCCGATCCGATAGTAGTGGCAAAAGTTATGACTTACAATGACTCTGCTCCGTGTGTGGCGAGGATATGTAACGTAGACGGCGCCGGTTTTGAAATTCGTATCCAGGAATGGGACTACCTGGATGATGTACATGGAGTGGAGTCCGTTAGCTATATTGCCATGGAACGGGGTAGTTATACGCTTTCCAATGGGACAGTGGTGGAAGCGGGACAATTTCAAATTCAAAATGCGGGATCCTTTCAATCGGTGACTTTTGATGGCGCTTTTCAAGTGACGCCGGTAGTGGTGGCTTCAGTTTCAAGTTTCAATGAAGAGGATGCTCCGACCGGCCGGTTGCGGAATATCAGCCCTAACGGATTTGAGTTTATGTTACAGGAGCAGGGGCTAAACGCCGGGGAGCATGCTCCCGAGACTATTTCCTACATCGCCTGGGAGCCTTCAGTGGGATCGCTGGGTGGTCTGACATTTGAGGTTAACCGCACTGGCGATGTTATGACCAACAACTTTAACGAGATTGTCTTTGAGGAAAACTTTACAGAATTGCCGGCGTTCTTCGCCGACATGCAGACAACTGACGGTGGAGATACCGCGAGTGTACGTGCGCAAGGCAGAGCTTTCTTCAATGTACAGGTAAAAATTGAAGAAGAACAGTCGGCAGATAGTGAAATAGCTCATACCACTGAAGTCGTCGGATACATGGTCTTTGGAGCATCGGATTAAGCGATTCAAGATTGACGATTTAAAAAAAGGCCGCGGGGAGGCTTCCCCGCGGCCTTTTTTGTGTATTTTGGCCCAACATACCCCCATCCCCGTCAAATTGACTATTCCAAACCTTCCCTGCTTTCCTATCAACTTTATATGTAAGTTCATCTTCTCATGTCTATCAGCACGCAACAATTTTTTCATCACTAATTAGTAACTTGAGAGTCCAATTCAGCCGTCGCAGTCCCGCAAGGCGGGACGAAGTCGGCAGTTTTCATGAACAAGGCGAGTAAGGTCCCCCTTTTAGAAAAAGGGGGGAATTTGTCGCTTAGTATTTTCAATAAGTTATGAGAACTTACTACTGTTAAATTAGTCGCCTTCGGCGAGACTTTTTTGAAAGGAAATTCCTATACTATCAAGTTAGTAATAATCAACGGATAAAAAAGCGCAAGCATACTTATCTTAAAGTAGACACATATCCCCTGTCTTCCAATATTGGCGTTTCGATTATTAATTAATTAATCCAAATAGTTACATTACATTCCCTGCTACTGGCACATAGCTTGCCTTATAGGTCATCGCGAATCGATTAGGAGAAAAAGTACACAAGTGATTTCAGATTTGACCAAAAACCGTATGAAAAATTTCAAGGACAGGTAAGGATATGAAAATTAATATCATAACATTATACAATAAAAATCATAAAATATCTTTCATAATAACCGCTTTCACGCTCTTAACATTGATGTTCTGCGGAAACGCCATATGCGAAGCTGCCGGAACCCAACTGGCCTGGGACGAAAGTCCCGAGTCCACGGTGGCCGGTTATTATATATACTACGGTACCGAGTCCGGCAATTATGACACAGACGCGAGGATTCAGGTTACAGGCAAAAGTACCACCAATTATCTCATTGCAGACCTTAATTTGACTTCCGGTCAGACCTACTATATTGCGACCACGGCGTACACAGATACGGGGGAAGAAAGTTCATATTCTAATGAAGTAATATATGAAGAGCAAAACCCGGAAGCAAGCGCCACTATTTCCGACAATAATATAGAGATAACCTATAGTGAATCCGTGGAAAATGCGACCGTGGAATCACACTATACTTTCAGTCCCTCTTTAAATTTTGCAACAGCAGGTGATGACATCACCGATCTGGGCGATAATGCCTATCGTCTGACCATGGCCTCTATTGCCGCCCATACTATCTACACCCTCACCATTGGCGCCGGCATAACCGATGCCGCCGGCAACAACGTAAGCCCCAACCAGATAACGATTAATGACTGTGACGATGACGACATGGCGGACGATTGGGAAATTGCCAATAGTGTGACCGATCCGAATGCCGACCCGGATAATGACGGCTTAACCAATGTCCAAGAGTATGAAAATGACACAGAACCTGAAATTTCCGATACGGACAATGATGGCCTTTCAGATGGATATGAGGTCACCTATGGTCTTGATCCGGCCGGAAATGACGATGCCAATGACGATCCGGACAGTGATGGATATACGAATTATCAGGAGTGCGTGGCGGATTCCAGTCCTCTCGACGCAAACTCCATGCCTGCGCCTCCGTGCATCGCAAGCCCACATCCTCATCATCAGGCAGGGATCAAAGATGACACTCTAATTCCCACCAACACTTCATTTTCAGTGGTGCTGTCCGATCCGTGTGGTTTTGATATGACCGCGGGGGGATGTGTACTCCTTACGATCACCACGGAAGGATATGCCTCATATGACAGGACACTCAGCAACTCCTCATTGCGCTGGGTCAAAAAAATCGACCAGAATGAGCCGGACACAATGGTTACAAAAATGTGGGTAGTTTACGATATCTCCACCGACTCTGTGCCGGAGATAGATGGCATCGATCAAACATATCCATTTGGAAAAACAGTAGCTTTTGAAGTTTTTGCTCAAAACCGCATGGGGATTTCCGCGACGGAAACTTATACCATCAAAATCGAGACCATGGAACAGCATGATGAGGCATTGGCCTGTCAACCCACTGTCGTTATTGCGGCAGACAGCGTCACTATAAGTGGCGGGACAGCCCGCGATGCCAAGATCATTTTTAATCCGGAAGAGCCGGTAACCCCGAGTTTTGGCTCTTCTGACGGATTGCCGGCCCTTGACAGCGTAGTCTCTGATGTTGCCCCGGTGGGCGGAGCGCTTAACTTGTTGCCACCTACTGTATTCAATCAGCCGGTAACCATTTCGCTCCCCTGCCCCGGTGTCGTGGATACAAGCACGCTCAATATCTATTACTACACAGGCGAGACCTGGATTCTGGCATGCGACTCAGCAGGCAATATAAAACCTGATGCCGATGACTGGATGGTTGCTGGTTCGAGACAAAATTTTAATGAAGAAATAAAGATTCAAGTTTACCACTTCTCGGGTGTACAGGCCGCCATTACCCTACCCTCCGGCGCCAGCGGCGACTCTGTTGTCAAGGTTAGCGATAGCGGTGGCAGCAGTGGCGGAGGCTGTTTTATCGCCACAGCAGCCTTTGGCTCATACATGGAACCCCATGTACAGCTTCTGAGAGACTTCAGAGACCTCCATTTACTCAGCAATACGCCGGGCAGGTGGTTTGTAAGAACTTATTACCGATACGGACCGATAGCTGCTCATTACATTAACAATAATCCTTACTGGAAGCCGGTTGTCCGCGTTGCTCTTATGCCTCTGGTGGGATTCAGTTATATCTTGGTTAAAACTTCGGGGGAAACTAAAATGCTAATTACAATTTTAATGGTCTGTTGCGTTCTCAGTCTAATTGTACGGAACAAATTGATCACGGAAAACCAGATGGTAAGAAATTGTGGGGTTAACAAGTGACCAATAAAAATATAATTTTATCTCAGATAGAGACTATCAGCGGACGTTATCTCGAAAAAAGCCAGAATCGTGCTTGCATTATAGACTATCATGCTGTAATTTTAAAGTTATGTAGTTTATTCTTATTATTTTAGGAGAAAAACCATGCTGACAATACATAAAGATTACGTAATCGATGGTAACGGGAACAAGAAGGCGGTTCTGGTGCCCCTGTCCGAGTGGGAACAGATATTGGAAGCCCTTGAAGAACTCGACGACATACGAACTTACGATGAAGTTAAGTCCCAAGCTTCCGATCCAGTTCCTTTTGATCAGGCCGTCGAGGAGCTTAAGAGGGGAAGATCCAATTGAAGTACAAGCTTCTTATAGAACGAGCCGCGCAAAAAGAACTATCCAAGATACCTCATCGGGAGCAAGACCGTATTATAACCGCCATTCAAAATCTCACCGACAATCCCAGACCTTCTAATGTCAAAAAGCTGATTGGTAGAGACGCTTGGCGAATGCGCATTGGCAACTATCGAGTCATTTATGAAATACATAATGACACACTGATTGTTCTTGTTGTGCACATTGGCCACCGAAAGGACATATACAGAAAATAGAAACGTTTGCGAGATAACAACGGTATGC
>JBDRFJ010000043.1:0-2405 GCA_043818915.1 Pseudomonadota bacterium
CTATTGAAGGCTTTGTGAACTTCGGTTGTATCGCTACCGGAATCCTTCAACTCATGTCTCTGAATTTCCATCAAACGATTTGGGAAAAATACCGCGGCTGGCTGAGAACAGTTTCTTCATCCATTCCCTCTGAGGAAACTGTTAAATCCGTGTTCCAGGAAGAGTTCTTTCATAATTTTCACATCTTCAGGAATAGCGCGATTTATCGAATAATCAAGTCGAAGAGCAGAAAACCCAATGATATGGAGTTGCCTCTGGCGGCATGATGCGAAGAACTCCAGACTGTCGAGTTAGGCACTGTTTAAAAATTGTAACTATTCAGCTATGTTTTTTGCTTGACAGGGTTTTAGCACCTTCTTGCTCCTTTAGGAGCGACAAGCAGTGCCCTTACCTTTTTACAAGGGGGTAGCCTCTCCGTAACTATTTATTAACATCCCCCGGCCATCATCGAGACGAGGGCTCTTACTAGGGCATCATAAACTGAGGCCATTGCCCTTCGAATAGCAGACGCAATGCATTTGATGCAGTCATATTGTGCTTTCGGCATGTAGACAAATAACTGCGAATGCGGCAGAAGATCTTGGCACCATCCAATGATCGAAAGCAACCTGATATCTTTTGCTGAACCTTGGTCATTCTCAGGTCATTTTCAGCCTGGTTATTGGAAAAAGGAACGTTCTCCTCGTTCATGAATCTCAGGACATCGCTCTCAAAATCCCGAAGACGCTCCAATAGGTTTCGTGATTTTGAACGAGGAACCTTGCCTCTAGCTCCTTTTCTTCTTGTTCCATCCGGAGCAGGGCATTCTGTTTCGGCTTCTTGCAGCAACTCTCGGTAACGTTTCCGGTAATGCCCCGAAACAGTTGTTTCCAGGCGGCCTCCGGCTTCATGCACCGCCTTGTTGATTTCTTTGAGCAAGACCGTCATTTGTCGTGCCCACTGCTGTTTATCCTGCTCCCAAGCTCTTTCAAGTTCCCGCAAATGGTGGGCGTTGCACAGCGCATGAGAAGTCCCGTATTTATAGTAGGGCTTCCAATGATCATGACACAAGACACCCTGAAACACCGGCAGTATACCCATCTCGTCCAATGCCTCGCCCCCTCGCTTGGCATGAGGATAAAAAAAGCTGAACTTGTCATTTGAGGCACTATGCAGCCACCTTCGCGCACCGCCAATATTTATGCCGGTTTCATCAACATGAATCAAGGATGATGAAGCAAGTTGCGGTCTCACCCATTGATCAAAGTATTCAAGACGCTCATATGCCTCTTTATTGAAATTGCAGATCGAGCCCTTGCTGACTGGAATTTGTACCTGGTCCTGGAAATGATCCTCAATACGATTATAAGGAATCAACTGAAATTGAGACATGTAGACCGAGTTGACCTTGACCCCTACACCATATTGCACTGGTCGGGTCACACCTTCCGGGAAAGGAGCTGTATAGCGCCTACCATGGCTATCTTCCAGTACTTGGGCTCTCCACTCCGTAACTACCCTGCAAATGTCAAGATCAATGACTTGTCGGGCTTCGTATCCAACTTCCCGGTAATCGCCATTTGGAAGAGTCTTTCTGTCAATCCTGATGGGCTTGATCTCATCTGGATCGGCAACCTGTTGTAGAGTCGTACCCACATGCCCCTGTTGACCACCCGGCTTACGGCCACTTTGAGTTCTTGGCTTCTTGATTCGGTTTAGATCGGTAGAGGGGGGTTTGCTGCTGTTTTTGCTATTAAGTCCCAATCGGTTAATCAAAATAGTAACCAGAAGCAGCAATGCATCAAGGCTGGCCTTGAGTGCCGGTGATATACTTGTTTCGGCGGCTACCAAGTCTTTGACCTGCTTTATGGTTGCTTCTACATTGATATTTTCAAATACCACAATCCTGATCTCCCGTGCATGATAGCCTAATTATAGCACGGGATTTTAAAACGCTTTTTTTGTCACCCAGGCGTCTCGTAAGCCACTATTTTATTTTGCACACGGTCGATCTCGTGTATCGCTGTCGCTGCAGCGACAAGCAGGCTTTAATGGCTTTGTGGGCGTGATATGAAGACCTTTGAAACTACAATCTACTTTTCAAAAATCGTACAAAAACCATGTCAAGAATTATTTTATGCTAAATGCGCTTTTTTGCTGAATAGTTACGTATTTTCTTGCAAAAAATAGCAAAAAAATGCAGGTTTTTTCATTAATATACCGTAGAATATTGAAGCTTCTTATGGGCATTTTTTTGATATACATCAAGTCCCTGAATGATCCAAATCAATTCTCTTTGGCTAAGCTCCATAATCTCAGATGAAGATCGGGGCCATCTAAAATAATGCTTCTCCAATCTTTTATGCCAAAGACAAAACCCGTTTGCATCCCAATACAAGATCTTGAGCATATTCTTTCTGCGATTG
>JBDRFJ010000044.1:0-3647 GCA_043818915.1 Pseudomonadota bacterium
CCGCTTTCACTTCCCGGTTTCCGGACAAACAGATCGTCGAGCTCAAGATCGTGCTAAAAGATGGTATAATTATATCGGGACGCTGTGATGTGACTAAAGGAGAACCCGGCAATCCACATGCACCGCGCGATATAGAGCGCAAGTTTTATCAACTCGCAACCCCGATATGGGGCCAGCAGCTAACGCGCGATATCCATCGGGCCTGCATGCAGATCGAAAGCCTCGCCGATATGCGCACTTTTTTTCCGCGTTTATACTGATGCTGGATTTTTGCCAACTCTCTTTGGGGTTTGATTTTAAAGATATATAAGCAAAGGGAAGCAAGCTGGAGAGGATCCAAAAAATACTAATGATTAAGGAGATAAATGATGAAACTATTCGAGTCCGGCAAGATCGGAAAACTTACCCTTAAGAACCGAATTGTGATGGCGGCGATGGGCGTGGGGGGATTAATTCAACCAGACGGTAGGTTGTCACAGGCAGGTATCGATTACTATGTCGCCCGAGCCAAAGGGGGAACGGGACTCATCATAACCAGCTCTTGTCGAGCAAGCCGGGAGCTAAGCGAGTTGGAGCAATTCCCTGTTAAACCCATGGTTTCCCACCTTATCGTTGACAGCAAAATATATACAGGATGGCTTGACGAGCTGGCTGACGGTGTGCATGACTATGGTGCAAAGGTCGCACTGCAATTACATGCCGGGGAAGGCAGAGTTATTTCTCGTCAAAAGCTTATAGAGCGTGGAATCCAATCCCCTATCGGTCCGTCTTCGCTTCCTTACCTTTCGGATCCCAGTATTACGACAAGGGGGCTGACCACAGAAGAGGTTGAACGTTTGGTAGCGGCCTTTACGTACGCCGCAGAGATAGCGATGACCGCCGGGATCGATGCGATAGAGCTCAATTGTCATGGAGGATATATCCTCGATCAGTTCCAGACAGCTCTGTGGAATAAGCGCAGCGACAAGTATGGAGGTGATCTGGCGGGTAGGCTTAGATGTATTTTGGAAATTATCCAGGGAATAAAGCAGGCATGCGGGCCAGACTTTCCCATAATCGTTAAGTACGGCCTTACTCACTATTTTAAAGGTGGGCGGGAAATTGAGGAAGGACTGGAGATTGCCCGGAGACTGGAAAGGGCGGGGGTTGATGCCCTGAGCATTGATGCTGGAAGCTACGAGACACACTATTGGCTCATTCCATCAGAGTTTCAACCGGCGGGATGTACGATAGACCTGGCAGAAATGGTAAGAAAAACTGTCAAAATTCCGGTGATGGCTGTAAGTAAACTGGGATATCCGCAGTTAGCTGAGAAGGTATTGGAAGACCAAAAGGCGGACTTCATTGCTTTGGGTAGACCGCTACTTGCTGATCCGGAATGGCCGAAGAAGTTAAAAGAGGGAAGACTGGAGGATATCAGACCGTGTATCGGGTGTCTCGAGGGATGTCACAAGAGAATCAAGGATGGCAAAACCATTAGCTGCACAGTGAATCCGGCAACCGGTAAAGAGCGGAGTCTTGCAATCAAGCCAGCAGAGAAGAAAAAATCCGTGCTTGTTGTTGGCGGGGGACCTGGAGGGATGGAGGCTGCACGAGTAGCCGCATTGAGAGGCCACAAAGTTTCTTTATGGGAAAAGGAAGATAGACTGGGAGGTAATCTTGTACCGGGCTCAGCAATCGATTTTAAGGGTGATTATCGGATACTGGTCAATTACCTTTCAGCACAAGTAAGAAAACTTGGTGTGGCTATCGAACTTGGCAGGGAAGCAACGGCTGAACTTATTCAGAAGGAAAAGCCCGATGTAGTATTTATCGCTACGGGAAGCAAACCGATCGTTCCTGAGATTCCGGGGGTAGAAAACGACAATGTAATTACTGCCATAGATTTCCTTTTGGGGAAGAAGGAAGCCGGGGAGTCGCTGGTTGTGATCGGTGGCGGCATCGTTGGTTGTGAAACGGCTCTCGCTATGGCTCAGAAGGGAAAACGGGTGACGATTGTTGAGGCTTTGGATAATGTGGCGCGTGATATGTATCCGATTAACCGGATGCACTTATTGAAACTGCTTTCTGAGGCGGCAATCGAAATTTTAACAAAAACGACGGTTTTGGAGATAACCGCTGAAGGTATAGTAGTAGTGGATACACACAAAAAAAAACGATCATTGGCTGCTGATACAGTGATGCTTGCAGTAGGCTTAAGTCCAGTAGACGGCCTTTCGCATAAGCTAGTCGACGGCGGACCTGAGGTATTTGTTATCGGTGATTGTGCCTCGCCACGCAAGGTGATCAATGCCATTTGGGAGGGATACCGCCTCGCTCGCCTGATTTAAGGCTGGCATGGGTGAACAATAATATGAGCCTGTCAGCAATATTCGGTTTTATTCTGATGGGGAAATTTGATGATGATCTATATAATTTTTCGATTTACTTAACAACGGGATAAGAAGGGAAGAATTTCTTCCTGTTTGCAATTATGGCCTAATTACGGCCGGAACCGAGCTGAACGAAACAAGGAGGTGTTTGATGAGTAAAAAAATAATTTATACTCCAAAGGTGGCTAAACCAGTCAATCCATATTCCCAGGCAACGCTTGCGGGGAATCTGCTCTTTGTGGCAGGGACTATAGCTGAAAACCAGGAAGGGAAGATCGTAGGCAAGGGAGACATTAAGATCCAAACAAGGCAAGTGCTCGAAAACATTAAAGCAGTGATTGAAGCGGCCGGCGGAACGCTGCGCGATGTGACGCGGACAACCGTGTACCTTACTGATTTCGACAATTATTTCGGAATGAATGAAGTGTATCGGTCCTACTTTTCCATTGATCCGCCTGCTAGAGCTACGGTTAAGGTTAGCCTTAGGAATCCGGACGTTTTGATTGAAATCGAGTCGACAGCGGTCCTCTTGTGACCTATCACGTTCGTAAAAAGAATGTGTGCATTCGGTGCGCGTTCGTAATATAAAAAAGTTTTGCCAGGATCTTGGATCCCTAAAAATTTGAAAATACCGAATCTACATCAAAACCTGACTTTTATCCAAGCCAGATAAGAAGGTTTCTATCGGCAGCTTCCCCAATAATATGGGCTAAAAATTGGGTGTAAGATAGGAACTTATATATTTTTATTGACACGATAACTGAAATTTAATATCAATAAAAAGTTCATAATCATTTATACATAAAGCCAAAATATTTTCTGACAAGATTAACAGGATTGACTTGATTTATTTCACGGCTTCCAGATGAAGCCGAGAAAACGCAATTCCGCTTCAGCGCAGAAATATTTTGTTTATCCTTTCTAAGCATTGATGCTCTTATTAGTAATTCATCTCTATTATTAAAATTCTATGCACTTCAAGAAATTTTAGTTTTTAATATTTCGGTTTAATAAAAACAATTGGTTAATATTGCCAAATTGATATTTCGCGAACGAAATTGTTTTTTTCTAGCCCAACTACTTTTTACTGGTGCCGACGAACGTCTTAACCTTCAGATTCTGTTTGAGGACCTTAAGGAAAATTTCTATTTGCCAGCGTTTTTTGTAGATAGCTGATAGGATCGTGGCGCCAAAGTCGAAGTGAAAGGAGGTGAATTTTACTCCTATAACTTAATTTTTGATACATGAATCCAAAATCAGTTTGAAATTAAATCA
>JBDRFJ010000045.1:0-27774 GCA_043818915.1 Pseudomonadota bacterium
ACAGAGGTGCGAACCAATAAAACCGGCAGCGCCGGTGACCAAACATTTCATATTGCTATCCTCAGATATTGCTGGCAGTCATCATTTTCAAAAAGATTTTCTTGACAAAATCATATGAGAAAAGTAGCAAGATTGCAAATATATTTTAAATAAGTCCCGAAAGGTTGGTTTGTTATGCCCATGGATAGCCCCAAGATCTCTATTTGTATCCCTCACTGGCAGGTGCAGTCTATGATGACGGCATGTCTCCGGTCGATACGCAAAAATTCCCGGCGATACGACCTCCAAGTCATCGTTGTCGACAACGGCTCAAAAGATGAGAGCATAGAATATCTCCGCGGTCTGAAATGGATCAAGCTGATCGAGCGGCCGGAGGAGATTCATACCAACTGGCCAAAGAATGTTTTTACCGCCTGGGATCGCGGAATCGAGGAAGCAGACGGTGAGTACTATATGACTATGCATTCCGACGTTCTTGCAAAACAAGGCGATTGGCTTGATCCATTCCTGCGGGAAATGAATGCTAACAGCCGGGTCGGTGGCGTAGGGGCATGGAAGCTTAATCTTGAAAGTCCTATTTATGCGTGGCAAAAGCGAGTAACCGGGGTCGCGATAAACGCTGTCAAAAATCTTTTTGGAGCCAAAAAACGGCTAATCTGGAAAGAAGGCCATTATCCCCGTGACTACTGTGCTATGTATCGACGCAAGTTTATAGTAGACCACGGTCTTCTTTTTAGCCGTACTATGGAGTTCGGGGGCGGATACGCCATGGCAAAACAACTATGGGACAAAGGATACACGACGCGCATGATAGCCATATCAGAGATGTATAAGAAAGTGGTACACGTGGCTCATGGTACGGCCGGGGCTGTTTCGGGAAAACCCCTCAGACACAAGAGAGCCCAAAAGAAGGCGGAACAGAAGGTCCGGATGCTTTTTGAGGAGAAGTGGGTACAGGAATTGTTAAACGACGACAGATTGGACCGATGATTTTCAAGAGATAAGGAGACAGGCACAGGCTATCACCGGCTTATGAGCCTTGAAACCGCATTCAACACCTCTTCAACCTCTATCCCCTTCATGCAATCTAAGTCTGCACATTGCTTCTTAAAGCATGGGCTGCATGGCATCCCTGTTCGTATGATCGTATGACCACTTCCGAACGGACCGGTCCTCCATGGAGCAGTGGGGCCGAAGAGTGCTATTACCGGAGTCCCCATTGCCGCTGCCATGTGCATGGGGCCTGTGTCGGTTGAAATGAGACAATCGGCCTTTTCATAGAGCGCGGCAAGGGTGAGGAGATCGGTTTTACCTGACAAATCGATCCCGGTTTCTTGCATGAGAGATGTAATCTCTTGAACCGCTTTTCGATCTTCCTTGCTTCCTGTAAAAACAACGGTGATTTTATGTTGTTTTACTATCTGGTCGGCTAATTCAGCAAATTTGCGAGGGACCCAAAGTTTTGTGTCCCATTTCGCCATGGGGTTGATTGTGATAAAATGATCACCTTTATTCCATTGATGGTGTTTCAAGACGGAATAAACCCTTTCCCTATCCTTGTTGTTAATAGGCACCCCAAAGGTGATTTCACTGGCAGTAGCAATCCCTGAAGCCTTAAGGAGATTGAGATATCTCAGGATAGCATGTTGATTCAAATCAAAAGGGAGGATCCGCTCGGTCAGAAACCGGTAACTTTCTTCTCTGGTTTTATCATATCCGATTTTACGGTTTCCTTTGCACAAGGCAACCAGTATTCCGCTTTTAAATAGCCCTTGAAAGTCGATCACCATATCATACCGTATGCTGCGCAGGGTTCTAACAAAAGCGATTATATCTTTAATTGTACCTGTCCATTTCCCTTCCTGGATATCCTGTATCCATTTCTTCCTCTTGGACACAATAATTGTATCGAGAGCGGGGTGATCGCGTATAATATCCGCTGCCGCTTCTTCCACCAGCCATGTTATGTGAGCGTGGGGATACTCCTTGCGAAGAGCATTCAAAGCAGGGAGCGTGTGAATAACGTCTCCGATAGCGCTCAATTTAACGATAAGTATGTTCATATGGAATTGCCATTTGCACGTTACGAGTTGCGCGTTCCGGGTTGCGAGTTGTAAAAGCAATATGAGACCCGCAACTCGTAACGCGTAACCCGCAACGAGAACTTAATATATTAGAACAATGAAACCAATGTCTTCACAACATCAAATACCATATCCACACTAATATCTTTCATACAGCGATGATCTGTGGCGCACTCCGGTTGCAAGCAGGGGCTGCAGGGTACGGGTATGCGCGCGATTTTGCTTTTTGTTCCGATCGGCCCTGTAGTGTGTGGGTTTGTGGGTCCGAATACGGCGACCAGCGGGATGTCAAGCGCTGCGGCAACATGCATCAAACCTGAGTCGTTGGTAATAAATAGATTGCATCTGTTAATCAAGGCTATGCCCTCTCCCAGAGTTGTACGTCCGCATAAGTTGATAGCAAACCCCTTCATTAATTGCGTGACTTTTTCACCTATTTGCTTTTCTCCAGGAGCCCCGAAGATAAGTATATGCGACCCATACTGCTCCTGTATCTTATCTGCTAAAGCCGCGTATCGTTCAGGAAGCCAACGCTTGGCAGACCCGTAGGTCGCTCCCGGACTGATTCCTACAATTTGATCGTTCTCGCCAATTCCGTATCCTGTAAGAAGCTTATCAGCACTCTTATGGTTTGGTTCACTGATTTTTAATGTTAGTTTTGAGCCGTCAGGAGTTAAACCGAATGGAGTAAGCATGCCCAGATAATAATCGGTTTCGTGGATATCTTTGAACTTTGCGTTGTGTGTCCCGGGAACGCTGTGAGTGAGAAAGAGACCACGTCCGTCTGTATCGTACCCAAGCCTGATTGGGATACGGCTGACAAATGCTATGATTGCGGCCTCAAAGGCGTTTTGAAACAGTATGGCCAGGTCAAACTTTTTCTTTCGTATGTCTCTGATTAATCGCAATCTCCCGATCCATCCTTTATGGCGGTTGTTTGCGTCATAGATCATGATACGATCCACATTGGGATTCCCTTCAAAAACAGGCGCAACCCACGGCTTTGCCAGTATAGTAATTTCACTGTGAGGGAAATTTTTCCTTATCGCTTGGATGGCCGGAGTAGTAAGAATAGCGTCTCCTACCCAGTTAGTGGAACGAATCAGGATACGTATGGTTGTATCGGGATCGAGTTTTTTTCTTGTCCTTGTATTATTAAACATTGTGATCGATTCGCTTAAGGACCGTATTTACGACCTTGATGAGCGTTTTGCTTGAGGACCGGTCGTTCCGACCTTGAGGACCGCTTCGCTTGAGGTTTGAGACAAAGGCATTCAACCCGCTATCCTCAAGCGAAGCGCTCCTTAAGTGAAACGCTCCTCAAGCGAAGTGCTCTATTTTTTTGCAGTGGTCAATGACGCTTGGTTTTCCACCGTCGATGCACCCAGAACCACTGATCCGGATGCTTGCGCACTACTGATTCTATTATTTCTGTATATCGTTGGGTATTGGCTTCTACATCCTTTGCCTTGTCTCCGGTCCTTATGAGGGGAACTTCAGGCGCGCACCACATTTTATAATGGGAATCGTTGCGCACTAAAAATATGGGAACTACCGGCGCTTTGGTCTTAAGGGCAAGGAGGGCCAACCCTTTGTTGGTTCGGGCGGGCCGGCCAAAATAATCTACGAACACACCATCAATCCTGCTAGCATATTGGTCAAGTAAAATCCCTACCAGCTTTCCCTGCTTCAGGCTCTTCAGTACCATACGCATGGAAGACTTCTTGACGATTATGCCACCTCCGTGCCATGTCCTGAGTTTGGAAATAAAGATATCCAAGGGTTTAAAATCAAGCGGTCGTGCTACCATGTAAGGTGGATATCCCAAAAGGGACAAGACCGCTGGGATTAATTCCCAATTCCCTACATGAGCACCTAAACACAATATCCCCTTACCTTTTTGGTAGGCTGCCTGGAGGTGGTGTAAGCCCTCTACCTTGATGAGACTTCCCAAATCCTTGTGTCGCAGTTTAGGAATAAGGGTCATCTCAAACGGGATTTGCATCAGGTTTTCAAAGACCTTCAAGGCGATACTTCGTATCTCCCCAGGGTCCTTTTCACGGCCAAAGGCATGAGTTAGATTCTCTATGGTTATGTTTCGATGTCTTTTGTCGATTAGAAAAACGAGTCGTCCCATAAACCGTCCCAATGTGCGTAACCACGTCAAGGGGATTAAGCCGAGAAATTTGAAAAATATGGTGAGTATCCGATAAATTATTTTTTCAGTGCTGTTCATTTTGTAATAGTTCACCGCGAGGAGCGCAAAAATTTAAAGAGCATTAATAAGTTAAATTCGAATATCGAATATCGAAATCCGAAACAAATTCTAAATCCGAATATCAAATGATCAAAACGTTACAGAATTCCAGCACGGCAATTCCTCAGATCTCTTGTAATGCACAATCCCTCAATTCCATAATTTCTTTGTTTTGAATTTTGTGTTTTGGTCATTTGAATTTGTTTCGGATTTCGTGCTTCGGATTTCGATATTATTAACCTCTCTTACCACTTGAGATCTTTCCTTGGGACCTTTACGGTGATATCCATGGTTCCTTTAATAAAATTCTCAAAGGCCCCTGTATCTTTCCCAAACGAGATAGATATCACAAGAATCAATGTAGGAAAAGATGACGAGAGCATGTTACCGATTCTTACGTAATCCTTTTCTGTGGTAACAATATAATCTACGTTAAGGTCCGTTGCTGTTTGCAAAATTTTTTTCATGTCTCTGTTCGAATACGCGTAATGGTCAGGGAATGGTATAAATTGTACAATATTAGCTCCTAGTTCGGAAAGCAGGGCCGCAAAATTTTCATTTTTGGCGATTCCGGAAAAAGCAAGAACCTTGCGGTCTGTGAGAGTTTCTACATTATGTGTCTTGCCGGTTACAGGCTCTCTTAGTCCGCTCGGAACATGAGAGCATTTGAAAATAGGTTTCCCTGGTAGATGTTTTTGAATATCTCGAACACTATTGGTTGAGCCTTTAGATTCTTTATGCCGGGTCAGAACAACAGCGTCTGCGCGTCTTAGGTGCTCAATAGGTTCCCGGAGCGGTCCTCTTGGGATAAGATGCCCGTTGCCAAACGGTTTTTTTGCATCGCATAGACAAAGATTCAGATCACGTTTTAGTTGAATGTGCTGAAAGGCATCATCAAGGAGTAAAATGTCAGGGTTGAATGTAAGAATAGCTTGTTTCCCGGCCCGATACCGATTACCTCCCACAACGACTGGAATCCCTTTTAGGCGGGTTGCCATTAGATAGGGCTCGTCACCGGCCTGTTCTACTCCCATGTGGATCGTTTTCCCATCGGAAACAATCCCACCGGTTTTTTCGGCGCTCCCCCCATATCCCCGGCTGACTATGACCACCCGGCCCCCGGCCCGTTTCAGCAGATCTGCTACATATATGGCAAGGGGCGTTTTGCCGGTACCCCCAACCGTTAAATTTCCGATTGAGATCACCTTGCACGGCAGCCGTTTTGATTCTATAGTTCCACTTTTATAAAAGGAGGTTCTTATACGAACAATGGCCCTATAGGCAAGTGAAAAAAGATAGAGGATAAACTCCAACACTGACGAAAAAGGGGCTGTATCCTCTTTTGTCATAATCGCTTCAATTTTTCTTTTAAGGATTCCTACCAATTCCTCAATTCCTCAATTCCCCCAATTCTTTTTCAATAACCTTAAGTGTTTTTGCTACTGCCCCTCTGTTTTCTTGAAGTACTTTGTAAGCTTGTTCACCGACGGTTTTTGCCGCTTTCGGGTCTGCTAAAAGAGTTTCCGTTGCTTTCAGCAAGTGGTTGGCATTTTCCACCATTATAGCCCCTTTTGTCTGCACAAGGGTATTGGCAATCCATTCAAAGTTGTGCATATAAGGACCAAAAAGTATCGGTTTTTTAAACATGGCAGGTTCTATGGGGTTGTGACCCCCGTGTTTTATCAAACTGCCCCCTACAAAAACCGTGTCAGCGATTGCATATAGCTTCCTCAGTTCCCCAAGTGTGTCTACAATAATTACTTCTGGAGGATTGCCATCAACCCCGCCGGGGCGGGGGGAATGGTCGGTTTTTAAAGTTGAGGGAAGGCCCGCGTCCGCCAATAATCCCTTTATAGATTCGGCTCGATCAGGATGCCTTGGCACAATAAGGGTCACCAAATCGGGGAATCTTTGTTTCAGCTCCTTGAGGGGATTTGCGAGGAGCTCTTCTTCTCCCGTGTGGGTACTTCCGGCCAAAAACACCTTGTTGTTTTTTGAGATACCGAGTGATTCTCTTAACCGCACCCGTTCCGCATCCGGCACTGTTTCAAGGGGCAGGTCAAATTTTATATTCCCTGTGACTTCGATTCGTTCTCGTGGCGCGCCAATCTTCGCAAAGCGATCCGCGTCTTTTGGGGTTTGCATGCATAACCGGGAGAAATTGGAAAGAACCCACTCCATAAAGAACGAGATCTTTTTGTACCTCTTGAATGAACGCGGAGAGATCCTTCCATTGACGAAGATCGCAGGTATTCCATTTTTTCTTATTTCAAAGAGAAAATTCGGCCAAATATCTGACTCGAATAGAACAAAAATAGCGGGATCTATCCTCTTTATGGCCCTTTTTACACTCCATATAAAATCGTACGGAAATAAAACGATTGCATCGCATGTATTAGCCAATCGTTTTTGCGCGATTTCAAACCCGGTGTGGGTGGAGGCAGAGACAACAAGAGGATAATCAGGGAAGCGGCTTTTGATCGATTGTGCTAACGGAATAGCCGATAATATTTCTCCCACTGAAATGGCATGAAGCCAAATAGGTTTATGAGAAAATCGATGAGCCCGGAAACCGATTCCGAGACGCTTTAGTACGGTTTTTTGCCTCTTTTCAAGGGTAAGGGCGCTTACTATGGTAATCGGGAGCGAGAGCACCATGCCTGCGAGAAGAAGGAGATTGTACAGAAGCGAGAGCATTGTTGACTTTGTGTTCACCGTTTCATAACCTCTTATTGTATATTATATCCGCAGATTACGCAGATTTTCGCAGATATATTCTGGGGCCTTAAATCTGTGTCATCTGCGTAATCTGCGGATTGATCGAACTTTTCTTCATTGTTTCGTGTTTACAAGTAAGAACAAACCAATTGTCCCAAAAAGGATATTGGCAAACCAGGCCGCAACAATCGGCGGTACGACTCCTGAATAACCGATTGTTTGTGCTATTACACATGTTACCAGATAGAGTAAAATAATCCCGAGGCTTATCCCGATTCCCGTGGCTATGCCGACCCCCTTCTCTTTGCGGAGAGCAAGCGGAATACCGATCAGGCTCATTATGACACATATAAATGGGAAAGATATTTTTATATGCATATCAACGAGATACCGGCATGCGTCGTACCCTTCGTTAATAATTTTTTTTGCATATTCGCTTAACTCTGCGAACCCCATTTCATCTGAATATTTCACTTCCCTCTTGAAGTCGTCCGGGGTTTCGATAAGGTCGAAAATCTTATCTTTAAAAGTGATTATTTTGTAAGAGCCGTTTTCATCCGCCTTCTTTACAATCCCATTGTGAAAGGACCAGTGGTCTTTCTCCCATATTGCGCTGTGAGCTTGGATGCGACGGACCAATCTAAAATCACGGTCAAATTGATTGATGATCACACCTTCCAAGGTGTTTGTCCTGCTGTTGAAACTTCGGATATTATAGATGGCGTTTTCCCCTTTATACCATAGTTGTTCGGATTTATAGATGAGTTCATTTGGTTTCTTTTTCACATGGCTTCTCCATATCGTATTTGCCTTGCGATTGGCGTAGGGAACGATAAATTCGCTGGTAGCAAAGCCTATTATTGTGATTATAAGCGCAACGGCAATAAAAGGGCTTCCGATCCTTAACAAACTGATCCCGTTTGCCTTCATGGCGATAATTTCATGCTTCCCGGAAAATATCCCCAGAGTAATAATTGTGGACATCAAAACTGCCATGGGAGCCATTTGCACGCTAACAAAAGGGACTTTATATATAAAATAGGTTAATGCATATTCGGTTGTCTTGGTTTCAACAAAGTCATCGATTTTTTCAAAAAAATCGACGAGCATATAGAGCATGACAAACGCCAGGAACGTAATTGCAAATAACTTAAGAAATTCCTTGCTTATATATCGAGTGATAATTTTCATATAAATTCAAAAAAAATTTAATCTTCTATCCTCAAACGAAGTGCTCCTCAAGGTCGGAACGACCGCTCCTTCAGTCTGCACCACGTGAACGTATAAATTGGCGAAGGCGTTCAGACAGCCGATTTAAAAAACTCAAAAGCTTTATAGGCTCTTCTTTAGCAGCTTTTCGCACCATAAAAACTGTCAGAGCTCCGAGCAAAATATTCGGAAACCAAATCCCTAATGTTGGGTTATAAGCGCCGGATTCACCAAAACTTTTCCCCGCAGCAAAGAGTATATAGTAAAGGAGGAAAACGACAAGACCGAATGACACGCCTCCCGAAGATCCGGAGATCTTGGTCTGCATCCCAATAGGCACGGCAATCAGGCCAAGAATAATACAGGACAGAGGGATAGCGAATTTTTTATGAAGCTCCATTAAGAAAAGATTATATCGCATGCCCTTGGTCTTGTATGATTTGAGCGTGGCAATCAGTTCTGAGAGAGACATTTCGCTTTTTCCAAGCGCTTCTCCATTTTTGTTTTTCATTAATTGCCTCAGATCGAGGGATAATTCATATTGACTGAACCAAATAGTATCAGAACTCGTCATGTCTTGACTATCGTAGTGGATATTGCCCTCGATCAGTTTAAGCACCAATCTCTTTTGCTCGGTGTCGGAGACTATAACCCCTTTTTTAGCAACAATAGTATTCGAGAGTCGTGGATTTCTTTGGTCCGAAATAAAAATATCTTGCAAGAATTTTCCTGAAACGTCTACTTCATTGGCATAAATGACTATATCTTTAAAGTCGTCATTGAAATAGCGGGGTTTTATTCCAGCATATGCCCTTTCGCTTGCCACTGAATAAACCAGCTCATTGAAAGCGCGATCCCCTTTTGGCATGGCATAGATAGCCATATAGCTTGCGCATAGATAAGTAAAGACAGAAAGAACAACAACCGGTGGAAGGATCTGATAAAGGCTGATGCCGGAAGCCTTGATCGCGGTCATTTCGTTATCATGCGAAAGCCTTAAAAAGGTCAAAAGCACGGCTAACAGCGTGGAAATCGGCAATGTAAATACAAAGGAATAGGGGAGGGTATATAGAATTAAAAGACCTATTGCGGAAGGAGCTACCCCCTTGTTGATTATGAGATCTGTAAAGGTAAATACCTTTGTGACGAGGAGAACGAAAGTAAAGGTGATGATGCTGACAGCAAAAAACTGAAAAAGTTCTTTTAAGATATATCGATGAAGGATGGTCATTTGTCATTTATCATTAGTCATTTGACATCTGTCATTTATCATTTAAGAATCCCGGTTTGTAGGGCTTATATCCCAAGCACGAATAAATGCGATTTTCAATGAAAAATGATAAATGAGAGATGATCAATGATCATTTTTAAACTGTAATTCATAAAGTTTGAAGTACTCGCCTTTCAGATCAAGGAGTTCCTCATGTTTCCCTTCCTCTATAATCTCGCCATTTACTATGACAACTATCCTATCTGCGTTGCGGACAGTAGAAAGGCGATGCGCGATTACGAAAGTAGTGCGTCCTTTCATTAAATTTTCAAGGGCCTTCTGTACAGCAAGTTCAGACTCCGTATCAAGCGCGGACGTTGCTTCATCTAAAATCAGAATAGGGGCGTTCTTTAATAGAGCGCGGGCGATACAGATTCGCTGTTTTTCGCCGCCGGAAAGACGAGCCCCCATTTCTCCAACTGTTGTGTCGATCCTCTCGGGAAAGGCTTGAATAAAATCGTACGCATATGCGGCCTTGGCAGCCTGGATGATATCTTCCTTTGAAGCGTTCAAGTTCCCGTAGGCGATATTATTTCGAATAGTATCGTTAAACAGTACGGTGTCTTGTGTCACCATAGCAATCTGCTTGCGCAATGACGCGAGAGTGATATCCCTGATATCAGTATCATTTACCATGATCGAGCCTTCGCATACATCATAAAAGCGAGGGATTAGATTCACAAGGGACGTTTTCCCGCCCCCGCTCATTCCTACAAGAGCCAGTACCTCGCCTGCAGACACATGGAGGTTGATATTTTTCAGAACGAGATCGTTCTCATATTTAAACGATACATTACGAAAAGTTACAGAATGCCTTCCGGACGGGATATCTTTGGCACCCTCTTTTTCACGAACTTCCGGTTTTGTGTCCATGATATCATAAATCCGCACTGCTGCAGACAGCCCTTCCTGAAGCGTGTTGTTTAGCTTGCTCATACTTTTTACCGGTTCGTAGAGCATCAATACCGCTGCCATAAAGGAAAAAAAAGTTCCAGGGGTCGCGGTTCCTTTTATGACATTGTGTCCGCCATAAAAAACGACAAGGGCTATGCCCAGCGCCCCCAGGAGGTCCATGATCGACGGAGATAGGGCGCGTACTGTGACGGCCTTTATTTCATAGCGAAGCAGGCGTAATGTCCTCTGAAGGAACCGGTTACTTTCATAATTTTCCATTCCGAATACCTTTACGATTCTTGCCCCTGTGAAGGTTTCGTGCAAGAGGACGTTCATGTCGCCGATTGCTTCCTGTCCCCTTGTTCTGGCGCGGCGTATCCTGCGGCCGAATTTTACAATGGGGATGGTTGCTATCGGAAAGATGATAATAGCCAAAAATGCAAGCTTCCAGTCACGGTAGAATACTACAAAGAGAAGACCAATAACGGAAAAAAAGTCTTTAAGCATACCGGTTAGGGCATCGGAGAGCATGCCCTTAACGAGGCTGACGTCATTGGTTATCCTGGACATTAGAACACCTGTTTTGTTCCTGGAAAAGAACGATAATGACAGGTTCTGTATGTGAGAATAAAGATCGTCTCTTATTCGTTTGATAATATATTGTCCCACATAATTCATCAGGTAAGCCTGGCCAAAGTGGCAAACTCCTTTAATAGCATAAACGCCGACAATTGCCAGTGGAAGCAAGTTGAGCATATCAGCATTCTTGCTGATAAAAATGTCGTCGATTACCGGCTTGAATAAAAAAGCAATGGCCGATGTTGTGCCTGCGACCCCAACCATACATATCATAGCAAATGCGAGACGTATCCATTGGCCCTTTACAAGGGGAAGAAGTCGTTTTAAGAGATCTATATCGGAAGATGTGATTTTCTTGTCCATTTGTTACTGGTTACTGGTTACTGGTTACTGGTTACTGGTTACTGGTTGCTGGTTTCTGACCTCTGACTTCTGGTTACAGAACCATATGTCCGTAGCAATTATCCGCCTGTTTTGTTATACGATTCAATTCTTTTTCCAGCCGGACACAAAGTTCTTTTTCCTTTTTGGGTGTACTGCCTTTTGGAACAAAGATCGGGTTTCCGTAAATAAACGTCCCCTTTGTAAACGGATAAGGAAGCACGAACCGATCCCAACTGTCAAACACCTTAATCTTTCGTGCGCTATAACTTATTGGGACAATCGGACAGCCGGTCTTTTTCGCTAAGGTGACAACACCGGGCTGTACCTTACAACAGGGGCCCCGAGGGCCGTCAGGTATTACGGTACCAAAACATTTATCCTTCTTAAGAATTCGAATCATTTTTGCCAGGGCGCGCGCTCCACCTCGTGAAGTGGAGCCGCGGACAATACGGTGTCCCTGTCGGCTCAAAATTCGGGCAATAATCTCTCCGTCTTTTGATTGGCTCACCATAATGGCCGCTCCCCACCCTTGATAGAGATAACTGCCCATAAGTATCCTGGAATGCCAGCATGCAAAAATGATCTTTTGGGATTCAACCAGTTGTTGAACCGCTTCAAATCCAATGACCTGGATCCTCATGGACCCGAAGATCAGGTTAATAAGGCCCTTTCCTGCAAGACCTATAAGATTGTGTTTTAATTCCTCCAATTTTTCCGTCACGAAAGCATCCTCAGCGCCACTTTGGCGGCCATATCTGATGCGCCGGGGTCTCCCAGCTCTTTTCTGATGGCATTAAGTTGACGTTGCATCTCAGCACGAGCTTTTTTATCTTTTAAAAGCCTTAAAGCATGCTCAGCAATATTTTCAGGAGATGCCTTTTCTTGAATCAGTTCCGGGACAATCTCTTTGCCGGCGATGAGATTGGCCAGTCCGGCATATTTTACCCGTATCAGTTTTGTTCCCAGCCAGTAACTGAACGGAGATACTTTATATACAATAATCATTGGCGTACCAAATATGGCTGCCTCCAGAGTGGCCGTTCCGGATGCCGAGATTACAAGCGCGGCCGACTTAAGTACCTCATAAGCATTACCCTGTGCAATCGATATGTCGGCCATACTGCCCTGTAGCATTTTTTCTGCTTTGTCCTTGTTCAGGGATGGGGCTACAGGTATGATGAATTTAACTTCTCGGACCTCTTTTGAGATTATTCCCGCTGCCTCTATCATCACAGGCAGAAGGCGCTCAACCTCTTCGCTGCGACTCCCCGGAAGAAGGCCTATGATCGGCAGCTCTTCTTTGTTCAGAGTGTTGTTAAAATCATCCGGTGATATATTGTCCAATAAGGGATGACCTACAAAGGTTACAGGTATGTCGTGTTCTTTATAAAAATCAGCCTCAAAAGGGAGGATGACCGCCATTTCGTTAACCAACTTGCGAATTTTTTTGACGCGTCCTGTTCTCCACGCCCATACTTGCGGACTGATATAATACATGACCGGGATATTCAATTTTTTTGCCGCGGCAGCGAGCCTTAGGTTGAAATCAGGAAAATCGATCAGTATGAGGAGATCAGGGCGCAGCGTCTTTAGATCCTTTTTCAACAGAGAGAGCGCCTTAAGAATTTTGCCGATTTTTGAAAAGACTTCGGAAAGACCTACTACCGAAAGCTCTTCAGACTGGACCCGGATAGTGACCCCGGCTCCTTTCAGAGCAGTGCCTCCTACTCCAAAAAAGGCAATAGATGGCTCTTTCGCCTGTATTGCCTTGACCAGATTAGCTCCATGCATGTCGCCTGAGGCCTCGCCGGCAATAATCATTATTTTTTTGCTTTTATTCATATGAATCAACGATTATCTTTCTTTTTTTCCCACTTTGCCTTCCTGATCTGATCTATGACGCTTAGCGCCACTTTTAGGGCGTTTCTCCCGTCACGGCCTGAGACTGCAGGCACTTCCCGTTTTGATACACAACGTATGAACGATCGTAATTCCGCGTCTAAGGGGTCTGCCTGTGTAAAATTCATCCTATTTATATCCATGCCGGGGATAAGTCCGGACGGATTGTTGTCACCCCGTTTTACTACAGTGGTATCACGATTTGCATAATCGACAGACACGTATGCGTCCTTTTGAAAAATGCGGATCTTGCGCATCGCTTTCATGGAAATACGGCTTGCCGTTACATTGGCGACGCAGTTGTTTGCAAATTTCAGTCTGGCGTTTGCTATATCTATATTTGGAGAGACCACCGATACCCCGACCGCGTCGATTTTTGTGACTTCTGACTTAACAAAATTTAATATAATATCAATATCATGAATCATCAAGTCGAGCACTACGTCGACATCGGTGCCCCTTTCCTGATAGACGCTCAAGCGATGAGATTCGATGAACATCGGCTGATTGATTACGCCTTCAAGAGCTATGACCGCCGGATTAAACCGTTCTAAGTGACCGACTTGAATGAGCCTCCCACGTGCGTCAGCAATGCCGATCAAAGTGTTGGCCTCTTCAAGAGTTGTAGTAATAGGCTTTTCAATGAGTACATCTACATCGTTTTCCAAAAAGTCTTTACTGATATCGAAATGATACGGTGTTTGAGTGGCTACACTTACTGCGTCTACTTTACCGACAAGATCGTTATGGTTCGTAAACGATAGCGTATCAAATTCCTGGGCAACTGATTGTGCCTTACCCGGGTCTTTATCCACGACCCCTACCAACTCTACGTCGTCCATGTGAGCATACTTTTCAGCATGAAACCTACCAAGATATCCAACACCTACTACACCGACCCTTATTTTTTCCATCTTGTAGTTTACTCCTGAAAACCTTTCAAAATCCTTTTTTTAATATATTATACAATGTCCTTGCTGACAGGTTCTATTTTAGGACGAACAAATTCTTTTATCAGAATTACAAAAAAATGAAAACATCTATCCACGAAAAGATTGATTGTGGACCGCAGTTTTTCAAGCTCCCGCATAAATTCATGAATAATAAGGCCAAATTGGTACCTTCTCAATAAGTTGGGTAAATGCTATAATTCCCGGACAGCCTCCTAAGTTGCCTTTTTTAGGGAAGAATGTTATCTCTTTTGTAAGAAAAAAGGGCCAGAGTGTCAATATGAGCGATGAGCGGAGAACGTATAGCGAAGAATATGGCGGTGTTATTTGAAATATTGTTTGAATCAAAAGAGAATGCGGCTCGGGTGGGGAGACTTACAACCCCTCATGGAGAGATTGAAACCCCGGTCTTTATGCCGGTCGGAACCCAGGCTACTGTAAAGGCATTAACCCCTGAAGAGTTGCAAGATCTCGGTGTATCAATGATCTTGGCTAATACCTATCACTTGTATCTCCGGCCAGGGCATGAGGTGATTGCCGGATTTAATGGCCTGCACAATTTCATGCATTGGGACCGGCCTATTTTGACCGACAGCGGGGGGTTCCAGGTCTTCAGTCTTGCCAAGCTTCGAAAAATTACTGATGAGGGGGTAACATTTCAGTCCCATATCGATGGCTCAAAGCATGTTCTTACTCCGGAAAGAGCCGTGGAAGTACAAGAGGCGCTCGGTGCGGATATCATTATGTGCTTGGACGAGTGTACACCTTATCCCTCATCACGGGAGTACGCCAGATCCTCTCTTGAACTTACAACGGATTGGGCCAAGCGTTGCAAGAAGACCAAACAATCTGATCGGTCTGTGCTCTTCGGTATAGTGCAGGGGGGGATGTATAAGGATTTGCGCGTAGAGTCGGCTGAAAGATTGAGCGAAATCGGCTTCCCCGGATACGCAATCGGCGGGCTGAGTGTGGGAGAACCACGAGAACTCATGAACGAGATCGCGTCTCACACGCTTCCACTCCTACCGCAAGAATGCCCCAGGTATGTTATGGGTGTTGGAAAGCCGCAAAATCTGATCGATCTGGTTGCCATGGGCGCGGACATGTTCGATTGTGTTCTTCCTACCCGCAATGCCAGGAACGGACAACTCTTCACCCGAAACGGTACAATCAACATAAGAAATGCCTGTTATACATCCGACCATGAACCCATAGAGGCAGGATGTACGTGTTACACGTGCCAAAATTATTCCAAATCCTACCTTCGGCACCTCTACATGGCAAGGGAGATTTTATCGTATAGGTTGAATACGATACACAATATCCATTTTTTTATGAAGCTCATGAAGGAAATTAGATCGGCCGTGCGCGAAGGGACACTGGACAAACTGCGGAAGGAGTACTGTGAAGTAAGAATAGCTTAGCTATTGAATTATTCCGAAGAAGATTTCTTAGAAGCCGACTTCGTCCCGCCTTGCGGGACTGCGACGGCTGAATCGGTTGATTTGGAAGTGTTCTCCTGTTTTTTGGAAGATGAAGAATTGCCCGAAGATTTTCCTGCGTAATCAGTTACGTACCACCCACTTCCTTTAAGATGAAATGTGGATTGAGACATCAGCTTATGAAGTTTTCCCTTGCAAGCTTTGCATGTGGCTAAGGGTTTGTCGGAAAATTTCTGGAATGCCTCTTCAATAGCGCCACATTTTCCGCATTCATACTCGTATATGGGCATTTTTAAAGATCCTCCTCGAAACAATTAATTTTTTATGTTACCAATATAATCTCCTCTTCTTGTTTGTCAAGCATTTAAATCGGCATAAGGATGAAGGATCTTGACTTTTTAATGAAAGATTACTAATGAGTATACCATAATCATGCAAAATTTTTCACTATAGAGGATGTTTTGCAATTGCCTCTATAGTTCTTTTTTTATGAGTCGAACAGTATAAGGAGTTTTATGTTTATATTTGCCAATTTTTTAAATGCAATTGCATCGCTTTTGGATATTGTTTTGACAATCTTTATGTGGATAGTTATTGCCAGGGCTATTTTGTCCTGGGTCAGTCCAGACCCTTACAATCCGATAGTCCGCTTTATTCACAACATCACCGAGCCGGTACTATATCGGGTCCGGAAGCTGCTCCCTGTGAGTTTTGGTGGAATCGATATTTCACCTATTTTGGTATTTTTGGTAATAATATTTTTACAGACATTTGTGGTGAAGAGTCTAAAAATGTTGGCAATGCGGTTACTTTGAGAGGTGATAAAATGAAGATTACTCCAGTAGATGTTCAGCAAAAACAATTTCGTATGCGTTTTAGAGGATTTGATGTTCATGAGGTGGACAACTTTCTGGAAGAGATAGCAGAAGCCCTGGAAGAATTTTGTCGAGAGAACAAACTTCAAAAGGAGGAAATCCAGAGACTTAGAAGGGAAGTTCAGCAATACGAAGAACGTGAAAAGAGCTTTAAGCGCGCCATGATGAATGCGCAGAAGGTCCTGGATGAGATGAAGGGAAACGCAGAAAAAGAGGCGGAGCTCGTAGTTTCGGAAGCTGAGGTAAAGGCCGAAAAGATTCTTAACGCTGCCCATAACCGTCTTGCCCAGATTCACGAAGATATTTCAGAACTGAAGCGTCAGCGTGTACAGTTCGAAGTGCAGTTTCGTTCGCTGTTAGACTCATACGCAAAAGTCCTGGATGTGGATAAGGAAGACATTGAAGCCCTTGAGGCCGCTGAAGACAAACTGAAGTTTCTGAAAAAAGGGCAGTAAGTAAAAAATCCGAAATCCGAAGCACGGCACGAAGTGAAGCGTCAGCGCTCAATCCGAAATAATATCAAATCGACAAAATACAAAACAAATTGACTCCTCTGTAGTTTGGAACATTATGAAATTTGAAAATTCGGATTTGTTTCGGATTTCGATATTCGAATTTCGGATTTAGCAATATACTCAAGGCTTACGATGAGTTCCATAGGGAGAACGTGGGTTTACCAATACAAGAAACCGAAAAAGGTGTTTTATTTAAAGCAGTTATTCAACCCCGATCTTCCAAAAACATGATTGTCGGCATCCATGGTGATGCGTTAAAGATCAAATTGACGGCCCCCCCTGTTGAAGGCGCGGCGAACAAGCTTTGCGCCAAGTTCCTTGCATCCATATTAAAAGTATCTCCATCTGATATAGAGATTGTCAGCGGGCAGAGCGGACGAAATAAAAAAATTCTCGTTCATTCGGTGACTCGCGAGTATCTGGAGTCAAAACTATCCTTTATTTAACCACTCAACTACTCACCCGTAGCGTTTTTCTTGACTCCTTACCATCCTTTTGATAATCATTTTCACATGTCCACCTCTGATTTTATTCATCTCCATGTCCATACCGAATACAGCCTTTTGGATGGGGCAATCCGTCTGGACGACCTGATTCATAAGGCGGAATCGTATGGAATGTCTGCTGTGACCATGACCGATCATGGGACTATGTTCGGTGCGCTGTCATTTTATAAAAAGGTATCTAAGGCAGGGATGAGACCGATTATAGGGTGTGAGGTTTATGTCGCGCCCAAGAGTCGATTTGAGAAAAATCCTCATGATCAGTCCGGTGGGTCCTATCATCTTGTGCTATTGGCTCGAAATAGGAAGGGATATCAGAATCTTTGCCGGCTTGCCACCATCGCGCAGTTGGAAGGGTTTTATTACAAACCCCGTGTAGACAAAGAAGTGCTTCGTGAACATAGTGAGGGGCTTATTGGATTGAGCGCATGCCTGCACGGCGAGATCCCTCGTCTTATACAAAAAGATCGTATAGACAAGGCAAAGGAAGTGGCGCTGTTTTACCAGTCACTTTTTGGAGAGGGACGATTTTATCTGGAGGTTCAGGCGAACGGGATCGCTGAGCAGGATAAGGTCAATGCAGCTCTGCTTGAGATGAGTCAGGAGCTTTCGATCCCTCTTGTAGCCACTAATGACTGTCATTATCTGAACTCCCAGGATGTCCGGGCTCACGAGATCCTTTTGTGTATTCAGACCGGAAAGAATATTCACGATGAAAAGCGGTTCAGATTCAGGACCGACCAGCTCTACTTTAAGTCTCCGGATGAGATGAGGAGAGACTTTGCCGCGTATCCGGGAGCCATAGAAAATACAGCTCATATTGCCGGCCAATGCAATGTAGAGCTTGAATTCGGCAAGTATCATTTCCCAAAATTTCCGATTGACCCTGGTGAAACAGCGGGCGAAAAAATGACCCGTAACGCGGAAGCCGGGTTAAAACAACGACTACAGGAGATAGCTGAGCGACACCGGGAGCCCATAGATGAAGAACAGTACTGGAAACGTTTACAGTATGAGATCGATGTTATCCAGAAGATGGGTTTCCCCGGCTACTTTTTGGTGGTTGCCGATTTCATACGCTATGCCAAGGAGGCGGGTGTTCCGGTCGGGCCGGGTCGCGGCTCGGCTGCAGGGAGTTTGGTGGCCTACTCTCTCGGCATCACTGATCTCGATCCCATCGAATACGGGTTGATCTTCGAGCGGTTTTTGAATCCGGGAAGACAGAGTATGCCCGATATTGATGTGGATTTCTGTATGGATAAGCGGGAGAAGGTTTTTAAGTACGTATTGGAAAAATACGGCGGACCGGAACACGTTGCTCAGATTATTACATTCGGAAAACTGCAGGCACGCGCGGTGATCCGTGATGTGGGACGAGCCCTTGATATTCCCCTTCGGGAGGTCGATGTTATTGCTAAATTGGTCCCCGAGGTTCTGAAGATCACCATTGACCAGGCGATTCAACAAGAACCGAAACTCCGAAAGATGGAGCAGGAAGACCCCCGGATAAAAGAACTTCTTGCAATTGCGCGTGTTTTGGAAGGGCTTCCCAGGCACGCTTCCACACATGCGGCAGGTGTCGTGATTTCCGGAAGACCGCTGGTTGAATATCTCCCTCTTTATAAGGGGTCGAAGGGTGAGGTGGTCACCCAGTATGATATGAAGTGTGTTGAGGCTATCGGGCTGATTAAGTTCGACTTCTTAGGGCTCCGCACATTGACCGTCATTGACCATGCTTTAAAGCTAATACAAGAAAGATATGGTAATACCCTGGATATTTGCAGAATTGATATGGAAGACGCCAAGACATTTGAACTTTTGTGTGCGGGAAAGACCACCGGCGTATTCCAACTGGAAAGTTCAGGCATGAGAGACATTTTGGTCAAGTTGAGACCTGAATCGTTCAATGACATCATCGCCCTGGTGGCCCTCTACCGGCCGGGACCGTTGGAAAGCGGAATGGTTGATGATTTTATTAAAGGGAAACACGGCAAGGTGGACGTCTCATATCTTGTACCCGAGCTTGAACCTATTCTGAAAAACACCTACGGCGTTATCCTCTACCAGGAGCAGGCAATGAAAATAGCTTCTGTTCTTGCGAACTATTCCATGGCCGAGGCGGATAATCTCAGGAAGGCCATGGGCAAAAAGGTCGCAGAGATTATGGTTCAGGAGAGGAAGCGCTTCCTGGAAGGAGCACGTGATAACGGAATTGACCTGAAAAAAGCAGAATCCATATTTGATCTGATCGAAAAGTTTGGTGGCTACGGCTTTAACAAATCGCATAGCGCGGCATACGCGCTTATAGTCTATCAGACCGCTTATTTAAAGGCCAACTATCCGATAGAGTATATGGCGTCTGTGCTTACCAGTGAAATGGGAAACACAGACAATGTGGTTAAATATATTACCGAGTGTCGCAATCAGGGGATTCCCGTCCTGGCGCCCGATATTAATGAAAGTGGTCGCGATTTTACCGTTGTAGACGAGAAGATCCGGTTCGGACTCGCCGCGATAAAAAACGTGGGTGAGGGTGCGATCGAATCGATTATTGTTGCCAGAAAGGCGGAAGGGCTTTTTAAATCGCTCCATGATTTTTGCGAGCGGGTCGATCTACGTAGAGCGAACAAACGGGTAGTTGAGAGCCTTATCAAATGCGGCGCCTTTGATTCCACAGGCGCAAGACGCTCACAGATGCTGTCTGTGGTGGAAGATGCCTTGGAGATCGGGCAGAAGAGGCAAAAAGACAGGATAAGCGGACAATTTAACCTGTTCGGTGCCACAGCCCAAGAGAACGGGATACAGCCTACACTGCCGGACATGGAGGAATGGCCGGAGAATCAACGATTAGCCTTTGAAAAAGAGACGCTTGGTTTTTTCGTTACCGGCCATCCTTTGGCTAAGTACGAAAAGATCCTCTCCCAATATACCTCTGCTGATACACTGAAAATTTTGGATTTCCCAGATGGCAGACAGGTAAGAATCGGAGGAGTGGTAAGTAGCTTTAAGGTGATCACTGACCGAAAAGGGGGAAGGATGGCATTTGTGACATTAGAGGACCTGCACGGTTTTGTGGAAATGACCCTCTTTGCCACACTGTATGCCCAGGTGTCGGAATTCATAGATACGGATCTTCCGATTTTTGTAGAGGGTCATATAACCAAAGACGAAAAGTCAGTAAAAATATTAGCAGATTCAGTTAGTCCGCTTTCAAAAGCAGAAGAACTGAGCGCCACGGCAGTAAATTTTAATATTGATGTAACAGGGATTGATAAGGAGCAACTAAAAGAGTTTCGTTCAATATTGGACGACTATAAAGGGGAATGTCCAGCCTTTATCAATCTGCGAATTCCACGAAAGTCAGAGACCGTAATCGCGCTCCCTGATTCACTGAGAGTACAGCCGGGACATGCTCTTGCCGAAGCAGTGGATCGTTATTTCGGACAAGAAGTAGTTGAAATCGTGTTTCAAGAAAAGAATGGATTTAGGAATTGAGGAATTAAGGTCAACAAAATACCTTCGATCCCTAAATGCCTAAATTCGAAATTCCTGAATTATCCTATGAAAGCCTATACTGAAAGGACATATCGGGACAACATCTCTGAGGATGAGCTTACATCGTTTCGGGTCGTTGTCAAGGAGACCGATCTGTTAGTGCGAGCGGATCGGGAATTAGTAGCTGAAACAGAAAAAAGTGTTATAAGGTATCGTAGACATATAGAGGAATATATTGATCGGTTCCCTTCTTTTTTACATACATTGACTCCCTTTCCGGATGACCAATTCGCGCCTCCTATTGTTCGGGACATGATCGAGGCGGGAAAGCTTGCCGGTGTGGGTCCAATGGCAGCTGTGGCAGGTGCAATTGCAGAATGGGTTGGACGTGATCTCTTAATATATTCGCAGGTAGTTATTGTAGAAAATGGGGGAGATATCTTTATAAAAACCGACAAGCCGTTTACGGTGGGAATATTTGCCGGGTCTTCTCCGTTGAGTAATAAAGTAGGGCTCGAAATAGACCCCGAAAATGAGCAGATCGCGGTCTGTACTTCTTCCGGAACAGTGGGGCATTCTCTTAGTATGGGTAAATCTGATGCCGTAACAGTGGTGTCTCGTTCCGCATCCCTGGCAGATGCGACCGCTACCGCTGTCGGGAACCTGATCTCTGATAAAAAGGCTATAAGCAAGGGACTAACATTTGCGGAGTCTATAGCAGGGGTAATAGGCGTTGTAATTGTGGTCGGCGACAGACTCGGTGTAAAGGGGGGCCTGAAGCTGGTACGGCTCAGTTAGTTTCCAGATGGAAACTGATCATATTTTTGACTATGTACTATAAGCTACGAGCTAACTTGTTTGGAGGAGACATGAAGAAATTTAAGTTTATACTTTTATTGATTATTGCCGCCTTTATAGGCCTTTTTGTATTTCAAAATTTGGCGGTTTTTACATCTCCTATTGACCTAAAGCTAAATCTTGGAGTTAAGCACTACGAGCTACTTCACGTTAAGTCTTTTCTTGTGTTTTTGGGGTTTGTGTTGCTCGGGTTTTTATTCGCTTTGTTTCTCGCCCTGGGGGGGCTTATGAAGACAAAGAGAGCTCTGAAGGCAAGCAATGAGAAGGTAAAGGATATGGAAGCAGAGTTAAATATGCTTAAGGGCGCGTCTACAACCTCTGAAAGTGCTATAGAGGAAGACAGCGCACCAGAAGAAATTGTTCCGGGGGAGTCCTCTTCAGAAGGAAGAACGTAGGGGGACAAGACGGAGTAATGGAGTACTGGAGTGATGGGTTCAATGTGGGTTGCGTGTTCCAATACTCCATTACTCCAACACTCCATATGCATGTGAGAAATACACTGCTATCAAATAACACCCTATTTCCCCATGAGCGGGATAGAAATTCCGAGAAACTATACAGGACTGGTGATGTCGGTTAAAATCACTCCAATGGTACAGCAGTATCATTCTATAAAAAAGGAGTATCCTGATGCACTTCTTTTTTATCGAATGGGCGATTTTTATGAGATGTTTTTTGAAGATGCTGAGATTGCCTCCCGTATCCTTGACATTACCTTAACATCCCGAAATAAAAAAGATGACATACCTATTCCAATGTGTGGGGTCCCATATCACGCCGCACAGAGATATATTGCGCGCTTGATAGAGAATGGATACAAGGTTGCTGTTTGTGAACAGGTCGAAGATCCACGTCAAGCAAAAGGGCTGGTAAAGCGGGATGTGGTCCGTGTGGTGACTCCGGGCGTGGTTATTGATACGGAACTATTGGATGCCAAATCAAATAATTTTATCATGGCGCTGTTCCGTTACAAAGGTTATTTTGGGCTTGCTTGCCTTGACATCTCTACCGGTGACTTTCGAGTAACCGAGTCGGATTCCTTCAGTGCCGTCATTGACGAGTCTTTGCGTATAGATCCGAGCGAGGTCCTTATACCGGGATCGATTCGAGAGGATTCGGAAATCAAGGCCCTCTTGTCCTATTTTAACGAAAGAACGGTCACTCTATTAGACGATCCCCTGTTTGAATTAGATAGAGCACAAACCACTCTTTTAAAGCAATTTAATACCCATTCCCTGGAGGGATTCGGATGTGATGAAATGCATGCGGGGATCTCGGCTGCAGGAGCCCTTCTTCAATATATTCACGAAACGCAAAAGGGTATAGTCCCGCATGTCAATCATATTGTAGCGTATTTTCTTGCGGACTATATAGTGCTGGATGACACTACAAAGAGGAATCTGGAACTTTTTGAGACCATACGTACCCGTTCAAGGACAGGAACACTCCTATGGGTACTTGATAAGACCATGACTTCCATGGGTGGTCGAATGATTCGTCAATGGTTGAATTATCCTCTTCTCGATGCAGAAAGGTTAAGGCTCCGGCTGGACGCTGTGGAAGAGGCAAAGGAAAATATAACATTGCGTGGGGCTCTGCGTGAAGCGCTTTCAGGTATTTATGACCTGGAGCGTCTGAACTCGAAAATTGTCTTAGCTCACTCCAATGCCAGGGATCTGATTGCCCTGAAGCGTTCTGTTAGAAAGATCCCCGAGATTCGAACCCTGATAGAAACATTTCAATCCGATCTGTTGCGGCAAATCCAGATAGAGTTGGATGACTTGGCCGACGTGGGGGATATGATTGAAGAGTCGATTTGCGATGACCCGCCACATACCATTAATGAAGGGGGGATGATCAAACCCGGGTACAATTCAGATCTGGATGAGATTGTAAGTGTCTGTAAAGGTGGCAAAAAGTGGATTGCGAGTTTAGAAGCAAAGGAGAGAGAAACTACCGGAATCGGTTCATTAAAAGTCGGCTTTAACAAGGTCTTTGGATACTATATTGAAGTTTCAAGAACCCATATCAAATCAGTTCCTCCTTATTACGTTCGCAAACAGACATTGGTGAATGCGGAGAGATATATTACAGAAGACCTAAAGAGATACGAAACTAAGGTGTTGACTGCTGAGGAGAGACGGGCCGCGCTGGAATATGAGCTCTTTAATGGAATAAGGGGAAAGATAGTACAAAACAACCCCCGAATTCAAAAGACCGCAACTCTGTTGGCAAAGTTGGATGTCCTTTGTTCTTTAGCAGAGGTGGCGGACAAAAATGGTTACGTAAAACCGAGGATCAAAGAAGACGGAATACTCTTTATGGAAGATGTCCGTCATCCAGTAATCGAGAAGATGATGGCAGGGGAACGGTTCGTTCCCAACACAATAAAGATGGATGATGAAGACCGACAGGTCTTGATTGTTACGGGTCCCAATATGGCCGGCAAGTCAACGATCTTACGTCAGGTTGCATTAGTGGTGTTGATGGCACAGGTCGGTTCGTTTGTTCCTGCCGAATCCGCTTCCCTAAGTATTGTAGATCGTATATTTACACGAGTCGGAGCGCTTGACAACCTGGCACAGGGAGAGAGTACTTTTATGGTGGAAATGCAGGAAACCGCCAGGATTTTGAATACTGCCACAGAAAAAAGCCTGATTATACTTGATGAGATCGGAAGGGGGACCAGTACCTTTGACGGGCTCAGTATCGCATGGGCTGTTGCCGAATACCTTCATGACTGGAAGGGGAGGGGGATTAAAACCATTTTTGCCACCCATTATCATGAACTGACCGATCTCGCTGCTACCAAGTTCCGAGTAAAAAATTACAATGTTGCCGTAAGAGAATGGAATGGCGAGATTATTTTTTTAAGAAAGCTGATCGAAGGCGGAACAAATAGAAGTTATGGTATACAAGTAGCAAGATTGGCCGGCATTCCCAAAGATGTTGTAGAAAGAGCAAAAGAGGTTCTCAAAAATATTGAAACAGGCGAGCTAAACGAAGAAGGCGAGCCAAACATTGCTCGCTCAAAAAAAAGACCGAAAAAACATGCTGATGTGCAGTTTACACTTTTTAAAACCTACAATCAGGCATTGGTGGACAAACTGGAGCAGATAAATGTTTCTAACACGACACCTCTTGAAGCTCTAAACTTGCTAAATGAATTGAAACAAATGGTTTGACAGGACATCTGAGGCAGTTTCAAAATGTTCAATTTTGTCTAAGGTCAAGAAAGGCGAAAATTATAACCACAGGAATACTTGAAGTATTTCGAGGATTATAATTTGAGCCTGACGCAGAGATTAGGCAAAAGGGGACGTTTTGAAACTGGCTCATCTGGACAATATATAGGTTATATGATATATCAATACACAATACCTTGTATGTTTTATGTCTATAAGGAGGGTAACTACTCAGGTTCACAGTTCCACGGTTCAAGGTTAGAAAGCGGTCAACCCTGAACCCTGAACGGTGAACCTAACAACCTGAGTAGTTACTAAGGAGGGCGCTTGAGAGAAACACCCTGTTATCGTATTTTTGGACTGGATGAAAGAGCGACATTTAATGAGGTTAAGCTGGCCTACCGAAAACTGGCAAAGAAGTATCATCCGGATATTGTTTCAAGCAGGTATGGATCTACTAATTTAGCAGGTGTGGAAAGACTCAAAAAGATCAATAGCGCCTATGACTATCTCCGACGCAGACATATTGAAAGTAGACATAATCGCTACTCAGGATGGTTGGGATTTAGTATAATTATGGGAAAGTTCAACAATAAGACATGTCCAGTGGTGTCGAATGTGTCCGCATGCTCTCCGGCAGCGCTCGCAGGACTTTGTGTAGATGATTATATAATCGGTTTTAACGAGTGTAATACGCTTGGAATGGCAAGAGAGGAGATCGTTAAGATTTTTTCAGGAAAAGCCGGAATTCCAGTAAAAATGAAGGTTTATCGTAAAACCAAAGAAACTCTATACACACTATATGCAATACGCCTTCCGCGTCCTCACCGTTAGTCGAGAGGTCAAATAGTCAAGTCGTCAACCTGTTGAACAATGCGACGGCTCAACCTCTCGGCCACCCGACCAACGGCAATCATGCAAAGTCGTCAAACATTGTACCGACAATCTTTTCCGCTACTTTATCATGATCTATTTTATAAGTATTATTGTTGACTTGTGTCTTTATGGCCTCTACTTTCTCTGCCCTGATATCAGGCGCTTCTTCAACAGCCTTTTGGGCGATTTGAACTTCCTTAGAGGCTTGTGACAAATTGACAACCGCATCTGAGTTAGGTGCATTACCCGTATTCTGGATAGATTTTTTATCCGTTTCCACTTCCTGGTTTGTGGTTGTCTTGTCAATATATTTATTGGCTTCGTAGCCTATGCCGTTTGTTATTTTCATTTCATACCTCCTGTCTCTTACGAGAACATGTTGTCATCGATCTTGTTTTTTGCGATTTCTTCTAATCGCTGTTTCAAAAAATCAGAGTCTTCCGAAGAGACAACTTCAATTGTCTCATTTTTCTGTTTGTCAATTACCTTGAAAACTAGTTTGTTAGTTGACTCGTCCTTAGCTACGCTGAGGTTGCGTCCGTATTCCTCCTCCAGCTCTTTAAGAGCACCGGTCTCAATGTCATTACTAGGACCGGAATGAGCTATTTTGTCAACAACTTCTGACGCCAGCTTCTTAATAATAGCGCTTCTTTTCCCATCAGCAGAGATATCTATCTTGTCTTGAGGACTCTCCGTCGCAGGAAGCTGTCGTTTTAGAGTTTTTCCTTGACGAAGCTGTTTCCCATAGACCCTCAATACATTTTCTATTTGATAGGTAGATATAGTCATGGAATTCCTCCTGACTTTATTATCGGCAGATCATAGAAATACTTTAGTCAAAAGGCAATGAATTTTTATTTTTATCAATATATCGTCCAATTGGTTGGAAATGTTTAGCGATAAAATAAGGCAAAAATTTTCCCCCTTATTGAGAGGCGACCGCACAACAAGTAAATGGTTAAGTCCTCTGTCCGGAGACGTATACAGCCCGGATGAGAGGACGAAGGGATTTTTTTACTAAAAATTAGAAGGAAATCGGGACGGTATATTGACAATCTGAGATTTTTGTAATTAATAAATATGCAACGATAGCATCCTGAAAGTGACAATACCTATAATTCCAACCTTGATCTTAGAGGATTTTAAAAAGCATATCATGAGCCTTAGCGTTAGGTCAATTTTCGTCCTTTGTTTTTATCAAAATCCAACATCTAATATGTATTATTTATGACGGTTCCCCGGTTTGATACCTCTATCAACAGGTATGTGGTATAATCTTTGCTTTTGTCCATTTACTGAACAATCATTTGTTGGGCCTGTGCATTTCTATTAATCAAGTAACTTAGTTAGGAGGCTGTCCGAGAATTATGTCCGTAACGAAAAAGAGTGAGAACGAGACAAAATTTTCACAAATTTGAGGAGAATAGCAGGTCTATTTGACGAAAACTTGCGTAAATTTGGGCCGTTTCTCACGCTTTTGCAGTAGGATCAGAATTCTCGGACAGCCTCCTAAGGGCTGAATGGTGGTCTATTTGCAAAAAAATAAGTTTTTAGAAGCTACAAAGCTACTAAAGATATTTAATTTACTTCAAATCCTGTCAAAAAAACCTGCCACAAGCCAGCACCAGTTAGCAAAAAAGATCGGTGTAAGTAGCTCAATGGTAAACAATTATATCAAGGAGCTATACCGGAAAGGATTGCTCGTAGTAAAAGGCGATACAAATCGCAATATGCGTTATGAGCTCACACCCCTCGGCTGCGAACGGAGAGATAGACTGCTT
>JBDRFJ010000046.1:0-2765 GCA_043818915.1 Pseudomonadota bacterium
GTTGATGGTCACGGGAAGGGGTTTGTTTCTATTTTCCATTATATCCAGATAGGCCCCCAAATGACGACCGGGATCGATCAGAAATGTCAGGCGGTCCTTTCGCGCCACCATCATTCGATGGATCGATATGTTGGGTATGCCGGTTTCCGGGTTCTTTACAACGACCACTGATGAATCAAGGTATCTCCCGCCATCCTTTAAAGCATGCACCGGGATCGGGAGTTTGTGGAGATCCACACCCTCTTCGATGATCTCATTTGCCGGGCCTTTGGAAAGAATTCGAGAGGGCAGAGCATTTTTATTTTTTTGCCAAAGTCCGAGGGCTTCTGCAATTCGAAAGGGGATTTCTTCCTTGGGCAATCCAAAAAGCTCACCGACAATATTACGGTTCCATAACAGGCCTAAAAAAACAGGATATCTGCTGCCCTTGACGCGTTCAAACAGCAGGCATTTTTTCCCTTCAAATTTTTTGGCAATGCCCCCTAATTCGTGCTTTGAAGATACCGGTGTCTTAATTCGAACCAGGTGGCCGTTCTTTTCTAAAAATTCAAGACAACTGTTCAACTCAGTGAGCCGGGCTGCTGTTTTTTCAGCAACTTGTCGTCGTGCAACTTTAGGAGAACTCTTTTTCATCATTTTCCCCCATTTTCTTTTTGTGCGGCAATCCGCAGGTAAACGTGTGACCAACTTTTTTGTTTTTTGAACGCCCAAATTTACAGACCAAAACTCCAGTCATGGTACTTTCAACCACAAAACGTGAGCATGTTCAAGTAATAACCGCAATTAAGCAGTTGTAGAAAGAGGTGCGTGGGGAGATATTGGAGTTTAAAAGAAAAAAATAGCAGCTACACCTGCGCCACACATTTTGGCGGCACGGAAAAATTTTAACTATCTATTATTATTTTAAAAAGATGGTGGAGGCGGCGGGAGTCGTATCCAAATGCGGAATTTCACTGCCCGCAAAAATTTTAGATTGCATCTGAAGTGCGATCGTATTACTATTCCATTGCCACATCTTGATCCTTCCCAATTTCCTTATCAAAAAACATTCGATTTAGAATCCAATTCTTCAATTTTGTGTAATGCGTGATGCAGGAATCATCACTTTTTGGTACCAGCAAAAAGTGATGATGCGGAAATGGTATCATGCAGACTGAAGCATACCTATGATGTTTCTGAGAACCTTCAAATAGGTTTCTCGCCTTATCGGTTACGTGACCGAGATGCTCTTTCTGGAACACCTCCATGGCCTCATCAACCATTCTGAACGGCGAATTCATAAAGAGCTCAATGAAATCATGGCATAAGGCGGCAAGTTGTTGTGCGTTCTTCTGTCCTTTGAAAGCGGGGAGCATGTCGGCAATCGTAAAGGCCCCAACCTGATCTTTCCATCTGGCGCTATTACTTGCAAAAGCCAAGGAATGGATCGTCCTGATCTTGACCTTCTTAGGGAACTTTGCATCGGCCTCCTTTTTGGCTTTTCGATTGAAAACCAGGTACAGGATATTTAGATCAGGATGTTTCAACCCAGAGACAGCAGATAGCGATCATCGCTGAAACGGAAAAGTTCAAGTTGTTTACTGCGTTGCAGGGATCTGAATAGATCGGCGAACAGCTCGTAGACTTGGGCATTATCGGCAGCGTCAAGCACTTGGCGCAGCTGACTGTCTTTGGGGATATCGGTGATATGAAAAAATTTTTCAAGTTGTTGCGGTTCAACCGTTTTTGCAGGCGCTGTTGAAATTGCAGCAGGGACGGATCCTGGAAAAACATCATGGCAAAGCCACTCATAAAGCAATCGTGCAGGCTGTATCCGCCGCACCCTTTCGAGGGTCATGGATGAGTCGCAAGCGCTGTGAAATGGTTTTTCGCAGCGTTTTAAATCCCAGGTGTTTATTGGTGTGCAATGGCGATAGCCCCTACATAATCGGTGTCTTTGCAAGGGCTATACAGCATATAGATACAAAATTCTAGTTTTTTATCTTTACGAAAAATAGTTTGCCAATTGCCTCCCAATCCTCGTCAATTGGCACCTCATTAATTGACTGAGAATTGCTGATTCGCTGATCAGCTTCAAGGACCCGGAGGGGGTGGATGTGTTGCAATTAGACGAATAAAGCTGCCCGTGTCAGAAAACAGAAGACAGAGCTGAGATGTTAAAATCTTGTTTGACAACAAGGCGAATAATAAGTTAGAAAGAATCAACCGATAACATAACTCGTACCCTTTAGGTGAGTTATGCAGAGATGTCTCCCCAAAATGCCGATATAAAGCCGCTGGAGGGTTTCATACCTCAATAGAGGCTTTTGCATTTTTGCTTTCTACGCTTTCAAGCTGCTTGAAATGCAGAGGGAAAAGATTTTTTCCCGAAATTCCTGTTCTCGCTGTTCTTAAGCGTATCATCATAATAAAAAAGTAGCCGGGCATCATTAATTTATAATTTTATTTCCAACCATGTATTCATTTACCCCCCACTTCGGTTTTTAAATTTTTGAGGAACGGGGAATAGAATTAGGATATATCCAAGAAACATAAAAAGCCTGTGGCGGTAGCAAATCTTTCAAAGCTCTAAATACTTAAGGAAAGGAGGCGATGCAAAGATCTGGCGAAAGTGTATTATATTTACGTTTTCACCAACAATATGAGCTTTAGGGGAGGTGATGTTATGAAAAAGTTTTGGATTATCCTCATTTGTACGCTTTTTCTACCTGTGGCAGTCAATGCTGCCGAATCGAAAATTGAGTTGACTTACTGGACACAAGAAG
>JBDRFJ010000047.1:0-28654 GCA_043818915.1 Pseudomonadota bacterium
TGGAACAAGGTTCGATCACTGCAATATCTGTTAACCCGCTCGTTCTACGCCAAGCTACTGGCTGTGAAACGGGTGACCTCCAACACGGGGAAAAAGACCCCGGGCGTTGACGGCGTCCTGTGGCGGGGCGTCCGAGCCAAATGGCGGGCTGTGCGCAGCCTGTGCAGACGTGGCTACCATCCTCAACCTCTGAGGAGAATCTACATCGAAAAGAAGAACGGCAAGTTAAGGCCCCTGTCGATTCCGACTATGTATGATAGAGCACAACAAGCACTCCATAAGCTGGGGCTTTCGCCCGTAGCCGAAACGACAGCAGACAGGAACTCCTACGGCTTTCGGGAAGGCAGATCCTGTGCGGACGCCGTAGCCAGTGCTTTCAATGCACTGTCAAAGCCCAACTCGGCGCCATGGATACTCGAAGGGGACATCAAAGGTTGTTTCGACAACATCTCTATTGAATGGATGTTGAAGAATATCCCTACGGACAAAACCGTTCTTCATAAGTGGTTAAAAGCGGGATATGTGGAAAACGGTATCCACTATCCCACACGCAAGGGAGTCCCCCAAGGCGGGATTATCAGTCCCACCATCGCGAATATGGTGCTTGACGGGTTAGAGGAAACCGTCCGTTGTGCAGTCCCCCGCAGGTGCCGTATCAACTTCGTCCGCTACGCCGATGACTTCATCATTACAGGAAAATCAAAATCCATCCTGGAAGATTCCATTCAGCCGGTGGTCGAAGGCTTCCTTCGTGAGCGTGGTCTCGGGCTCTCCCCGGAGAAAACCGTGGTCACGCACATAAAAGACGGATTTACGTTCCTCGGGCAAACCTTCCGGAAGCATGGTCGGATACTGCACATCACGCCATCTAGTGAGGGAGTTCACACCCTTATGCGGAAGGTAAGGACGCTAATCCAATCACACGTCAGCGCGCCGATGCCGGGCCTGATCAAGAAGCTGAACGAAGCGCTTCGAGGCTGGGCCAACTACCACCGCCATGTGGTGGCATCGAATGCCTTTAGTCGTATCGACACCTATGTTTTCGAACAACTCCAACGCATGTTACGCCGACGGCATTCTCAGAAATCCATAAAATGGCTGATCAAGCGTTACTGGTCGGCCGCCGGAAAGAATGTGTTTGCTATGTTTGCCAAAACCGCTAAAACTGGTAAAAAGCTTTATCAGGTCCTGCGGGTCAGTGCAATGGGGATTCGAAGATATGTGAAGATCAAAGCGGCGGCCAACCCTTATATACCCGAGTACGCCGGATATTTCCAGCGTCGTCGGAAGAATAAGGACAGCAAGCTGCTGCCGGCCATGTCAGCCCGAGAACTTCGGACCATGGCTTCGACTTAGGAGGTAACATAACCGGGCCGCCCAACAAGGGCTGCCTTTGGGACGCTTGAGCCGTGTGACGGGAAACTGTCACGCACGGTTCTTAGGGGGGAAAGGGGTTGAGAGGCCCCTGACCTACCCGATCCCACAATCAAAAACAATCCGATTGACATATTACGCAAAGCGTAATACTATATGCATATGATTAAATCATTTGCCTGTCGAGACACTGAAAAATTGTTCAACGATCAACGAGTCCGCCGCTTCCAATCTTTTGAACGGCAGGCGAGAAAGAGGCTTATGGTTCTTCATGCCGCTCCGAGCCTGGAAGCTTTAATGCTTAATCCAGGAAATAAGTTTCATGCTCTAAAAGGAAATAGGAAGGGACAATTCGCTATCAGCATTAACAAACAGTGGCGTGTTTGTTTTGAGTGGCATGAGGGTAATGCATTTAATGTTGAAATTATAGATTATCATTGAGGTATTAATATGAGTGCTAACAAACTTCTTGATCCGATCACACCAGGTAAAATCCTGCGTGAAGATTTCATGGAACCCTTGGTCATTAGTATAAATCAGCTTTCACGTGACCTTTCTGTTCCTGCCAATCGAATCAGTGAAATTGTCAATGGGAAGAGATCCATTACGGCCGATACCGCATTGAGATTGCAGCGCTACTTTGGTGTTGAAGCTCAGTTTTGGCTGAACCTACAGACCGAGTATGATTTACGAATGATAAAGCGTAAAATTTGGACTGACATCGAACGGCGAATTATCCCGGTCAAGACAACGAAAACAGGGATTGAGCATAGCGCGGGGGCATAACATCCGCCTCGAGCAGACGGCAGGAAAATCGCGGTGTAACGTAAAAGTCCGTGGTGGCCCGATCTTTATCAGGGCCGCTGCTCAGGCGGGGCGGAGATATCGGTCCCATCCATGATATCGTAAAGGAGCACTTGGCAGACAGGGATATCCCCATCCTTGCCGGGTTTGATATAGGACACGATACCGAGAACCTCACCGTCCCCATAGGGCTTCAGGCCACTTTGAACACGGAAAGCGGTGTACTTCGCTTTGATGAACCTGCCACGCGCCCTTAGGGCAAATGGCAGATGCACTTTCCCAAGTGTCTTCCTTTAGATGAGAAATTCCACTGGTTGGATCCCATAAGCCGCGGGATGAAGGCTCTTGACGATCTTTCTACGAAATGCGCCCGTATTGGGATCACGCTCCGCCAGGCTCATCGTCTTACCTTTTTTAAACTTTCCTTGCCCGTCGGACACCACCAGCACCACCCTGGGATGCGCCCCATCGGACCCTCCGGGCGTGTCCGTCACCAGGCCCATATCCCCGTTATCCAATTGCACGAGTGTGCCCACAGGATAGACACCGAGCATATTGATGAAGACCTTTAACAGAATAGGATCAAAATCATGTCCGGCCCCCTCCATCATCACACCCAAGGCGCGATCAGGGCTTAAAGGCGCGGGACGATAAACCCGTGGGGATGTCATGGCATCAAAGACGTCCGCTATGGCTAGAATTCGTCCGAAGAGGCTCACGGACTTCTTCGTATGAGTCCGGGGATAGCCCGATAGATCGTATTTCATGTGGTGCTCAAAGGGGGCTAGCAGTATCTTGGCCTTGAGATCTCGAGATGCCTTTAATTTAACGATTTCGCGAACGCTATTCACGGGATGCTTCTGTATCTCTTCAAATTCCAGCTCGTCCAATTTCCCGGGTTTATTGAGGATCTCGTGAGGGACCTCTACCTTCCCCAGGTCGTGAAAAAGTCCACAAATCCCAAGCCGCTCCAAGGCCCTCCGTGACAGGGAAATGTGCTGTCCCAGACACATAGAGAGTATGGCCACGTTTACCGAGTGGGCATACGTGTAGTCATCATAATCCCGTAGTGTACTCATCGCCAAAAGCACGGACTCATCCTCCATGACGAGATCTACCATGTTTTGAACCATTCGTCTGGCCTTGCGAACCCCTGACCGCTTTTGGGATGTTATCTTTTGTGCCACTTCTTTGACCGAGTTTAGCGCATAAGAGTACGTCCTTTGAGCTCTTTGCTTACGTTCATGAGCAGAGTCCTCCGGGGTGCCGGGGCCTACGACGATCTCCACCCATGCAAACCCACCCTGCTTTAGCTGCTCCATAAGCCATGTCAGAGGCTCCTTCTCTTGCTCAGCCCGGTCAAGGAGACGCGCAAAAGCCAAGATTTGCTCAAATGAAGCGTCCTTGATGGTCCTGTTCAGACGGAGAGCGCGAAGCCCGCGTTTTTCAAAGTAATGAAGCATATTTTGGATAAGGTCGAGAATCTCCCTCCGATAACGAAGCTTATCATCCTGCACGTAGAATCTGCCACGGGAGATCTGAAGCGTTACATACGCTTCATCCACGCCCCACCGGACAACCGTCTGAACAAAGTTTTGGGCACGCTCTATAAGCAGCTTATTATTATCCTTATGGATTTTGACCGTCTGAACCAGCCGGTACAAGGTCCTGATCAGATCTTCTCCCAACTGCGTGCGTTCTTTGTCGGAATCAATGTTCAATGCTTTGCCCCCGCTTGTTTTTTGTTCTCCCCGGCAGCATTACGATATGCACACCGCACAGTCGGCAATAGGCTTCGAGAGGCCTTATCCAGGATTTCCTGCGCCTCCTCCGTACCCAGTGCCATCAATGCCATAACTGCGCCCTGACGATGTGACGATCTGCCGAAACCGGGAATCCATCCACGGTTTAAGAGGACTCCTCGCAAAAATGGAATGGAACGGCTGGAACCACATTGACCAATAGCCCTGTAGCAGGCCAGAAGATGCTCACGGTCTCGCCGTTTGAACTGTCGTTTCTCAAGATAGTCGAGCAAAAGGCTCTCGGTCAGCCTGTCCCCGCGCCGTCCCATATACTCCATCATAAATCGGCGCATAGTATGGCTGGCGTCCTCGACAAGGTGAAAGACCTGCTGTATTGCTCGAGGGTCCCGAAGCAGCAGGGCGGTAACCGCCTCCTTGCGCACCCGTTGCGCCGAATGATTGATCATCTTAAGCAGCAGCTCAGTAGTCTTTTCGCCCTTGAGTTGTCCCAGGATATAGACAAGCCTCCGGACCAGGGATTCTTCAGGACTATCCAGCAACTGCTCCAATGGACGAATATCTCTGTTTGCCAGGGATTTTATAATCTCCATAAGTTGCCGTTGGGCGCGGGAAGACTGCATCTGAAACAACAGAGGCCCAAGGGTCAGAATAGCCTCCGGCCGGAGGAGAAGGAGAACCCTTCGCAACATTTTTAAACGATATGCACCCTTCTTATCCGGAGCCGGCCACAAGTGCTGAAGTACACCCAAGACTTTGTGACTGGAGATTGCTAAAAAGAAATCGTCCAACAGGGGGAGGGCCCATGGTTTCTCGGTTTTACAGGAGCGATAGATTTCATGAAGGTTTTTAAGAAGCTTAAACGCGAATCCGAACTCCCCTTGCGCAAGCATATCCTGAAATTCTTCGTTTATAAATTCTATTACAGAGGAAAAGCTCTGTTGATTGCTCTGTTCTTTGAGGATAACCACAAGCAGGTCCACTACGTCCTCGGTGCTGTCCAGTTTTTTCTCCTCAACGACCATTTCCCCCAGAGTTTTGATCTCCGCCGGGGTCAGTTCCCATGTACTGCCATCCATAGCAGAGTCGGCTATGCTCGTTGAAGGCTCTTGTTTTTCCTCCTGCCTGTCTATGCTGTTGTGTTTATCCTCCGCCACTTTGAAATCGGAGGGGTCGATTAACGGTTCAGTCTCCCACAATACATCCGCGGCCTCGTACCGCAGATGAGCAAAATCCATCTCCCACAAGGCCGTCACCAGGTCTCCTTCAGCTTCATCATCCAGGGCCTTGTACTGTTTCATAATCTTAAAAAGCCCTGTAATCTCATCTAGTTCAAGTCCCTTGCGAAACTCCAACCATTGGATGCCGTCCCGGAAAAGGAGAAAGGCCACGTTTCCTTCCCTCGCAGGGTCGTTATGGACAACCTCACCCCGAAACAGGAGCCCATCTTCTTCTACATCTAGTATGAGGTTGCCATGGCTCATCAAAAATTTATCCAGACAAGCCTTGACGCTTGCGACGGATTTATGGCACACGCCGTGATCCTCAGGATAAATGGCGTAGTTCTTCACAGCTATGAGAAACGAGACGATCACATCCTTTACAGCTCGAAGTTCCTCATCTGTCGGACCGCCGTCCGGCAATTCCAGCTCCTTATCCGTAGTCCTTCCCATTATACCATTCCTCGGTCGCAGTGTAGCATCACTGCTTTTCCTTGATTCACTCATCAGTCCGGTCAAATTATTAAAAATAACGGGCCAACCGTCTCTTCACCGAATGGCCTACTATGTTGACCAATTGTTTATTAATGTATTTCGCCAATACATCCTGATTAACGCAGATGTCGCCACCGGTCTCGGCTACATTGCGGCATTGCTTCCCATTCGTCCAAAGCGCTTCCTTTGTGCGCTTGAGATCCATAGATTCACGGCCCCACTGCGTGCCCCATTGTTCCAATATTTCATAGGTTGGTTTCTCAGCCATTATAAGTTTTCTTCCCAGAGACAAGTCTATGCGCTTTCACTTGTAATAGCAGGAAGCATGCCGAAATGGAGCAGAAAACCAACTTGGTATAAGTAGCTATAATTAAAGCTTATTTCCCGTATAATGTGGATGAGAAAGACTCGGTGGCTCTTACCCGGGATAGCCTCTGCGTCAAATTCTTGACTTTCGCAAAGCTATGCCTTCAAATCTTGAGAATATTCTGGTGAGATCATTGCGGAGTGCCGCCCTCCCGAGCGCGGCGCTTTTTATTGTGGAGACGTCTTCTTCTCTTTCTCTTGCGCGGCCTGTCCTGAGCAGCCGGTTAAAAGATGTCGCGGGGGTAGTGGTGGGTTCTTTTAAAGATTGCGGCGATATCGGTACCATCTATGATATCGTACAGGATAACTTAGCAGGCAGGGATATCCCCGTCCTTGCCGGTTTTGAGATAGGACACGATGCAGAGAATCTCACGGTCCCCATTGGCCTTCAGGCTACTTTGGATACGGAAAGCGGCCCGTGGTGCACTTGCAATTTGAATTCACCACCCATTTCCCGAGGGTGCCTGGTCCCATTAAAGTGGATATAATCCAATATCCATTTTACATACGTTTGTTCTGTCCGAATTGCGTAATGATGATAACGTATTACCTCCCGCACTTGATCTAAAAGCCTACCTGGTTTTGGAGGAAATCTTTGCTTTACATGTTCTTTCTTATATGCCAAAATATATTCCTTTCAAAGCCGTATTAGACGCCACAATATCATATTATAAAGAAAATATATAGCGTTAATATACAGATTTTTTTCTGCTTAATACAATAGATAGGACCGACGCTTCGCGCCGGTCCTATTGGAGGCGCGTGTTCGGAAGCCCGCATGAGCGCGAAGCGCGGCCTATCAACGCGGTTGGAGTCAGACACGCTGGCGCGTGCTCCTCACCCGCGCCTCCGTTCGGCACTAAGAACAGACTAAAAGGAGCATAACATGACTCCAAAAAAATTCTATGACTGGCAGACGGCAGGTGGCACAGATGATGTCATGCGCATGGTTGACTGCTTAGAGCGGGCAGATCTTTCATGGTGCATAATTGGCGGACTAGCTGTGAATCATTGGGCTGCTGAACCCATGGTCACACAAGACGTTGATTTTGTAGTTGCTGCGGAGTCTGTCGAGCTTGTGACAAGACTTCTCGAGGAAGTTGGTTTTAGGTTGAAACGTTTTGAATGGTCTATCAACTTCTACGGCCATTCCAGAGTAATCATCCAATTGAGCACGGAAGATTTTTATAAGGATTTCCCCAGTCGTTCCGTTCCAGCTGATATTCACGGAATCCTTATGCGCGTTGCCTCTTTGGAAGATACCCTGCGTGGAAAAATCAAAGCATGGCGCGATACGGAAAGAAGACAGAGTAAGAAGCTCAAGGACCTTGGCGATATCGCCCGCTTAGTCGAAAACCATCCTCATCTCTGGGAGCTTCTTGATGCAGATTTGAAAGAAATCATTCATAAGCAATGATTGCAGATTTGGGGCCGAACGATTTCATGAACACGGACCGCGAGAAGCCGCGTCGCGTCATCTCGCGGCCGGTTATGGCACTGTACACTTCTTTCAACCTTTTCTTGACACTTAGTATATCCCTGAGATATACAATAGGGTATGATGCAAACGGATCTTATCGGAAACTGTACCGGCTTCGACTGGGATGAAGGTAATTTCCTTAAAAACTGGGAAAAGCATAGTGTTACCGCATCAGAATGTGAACAGATATTTTTTAACCACCCGCTTGTAACCGTTACAGACAAAAAGCATTCCGAAAAAGAGTCCCGTTTCTATGTCTTGGGGCATACTGATTCTGGAAGATTGTTGTTTTTGGTCTTTACTGTCAGAGGAACCCTGATTCGTGTAATTTCGGCGAGAGACATGAGTCGAAAGGAGAGAAAGGCATATGAAAGCTATGAAGAAAAAAATACCTAAATTTAAATCCGAAGATAAGGAACGCGAGTTTTGGAGCACTAGAGATTCGACTGAATACATCAACTGGGATAAGGCCCATAGGGTTGTTATGCCGAACCTGAAACCTTCTATGAAGAAGATTTCCTTGCGTTTGCCCGAGTTGATGCTAGAGGAACTCAAACTTCTCGCAAATAAACGTGATATTCCTTACCAATCACTGATGAAGGTTTTCCTTGCAGAACGAATCCAGCATGAATTACAAGCAGTTCGTTCTCGGAATAGCAAGGCTTCTCAGTATAACAATGCCATTGAGTAGGATTGCGAGAAGCCGCGCTTTTCCTGGGCTTTTATCCTCGACCTGCTTTTGTAGTATGCCTTCTTACTTTTACTTGCCCTTATTCTCGCAACCTCTCATGGCCACCGTTATCCATCCATCGGATAGTATCTATAGGAGATGTGGTCATGAATCGGTTTAATGTTCTTTTCAACTGCATTACTGTAATCATGCTGATGGGGAGTTCCGGGACCCTTTGGTATTTTAATATATAACGCCCTTTAGTTTTCCAGTTTACACTCTACTATTACTGGGGCTTCTCTGCAAGAGAACTTGGAATCAGTATGGCTAACTTAGCAATGGGATTGAAGCTTTTATTGTCAAGTATCAGTTTATCGGTGAGGCGGGGGGAAGAACTGGCAGAGGCTAACGGCTACAAACTTATCTTATTGCCCTAAACTGTAAAACTAAACGGCCCCAAGATGCGCTTAAGCCGCAATAAAAAGTCCCCCATGATGGGGGACTTTTTATCGTGCGGGTCTTAGATCTGACGAACATTCTCGGCAGCCGGACCTTTCTGGCCTTGGACAACATCAAACGTTACCCTTGCTCCCTCAGTTAGAGATTTGAAACCCTCTGCCTGGATTGCTGAATGATGAACGAATATGTCGTTCCCACCGTCTTGCTCGATAAAGCCAAATCCCTTTGAATCATTAAACCATTTTACTGTTCCTTCAGCCATCTTAAACTACTCCTTTATATTCGGTTCCTTTTGGAACCATTTAATAATGGGGCCCGATCAATTATAAATAGCCCCGGGTTGGCAGTTTGTTCAAAGCCCCTAAACACAAAAAACCGCATATCCTATATGGACGTGCGGTTTACTTTTCTGTAATTTTTGACTACAAACAGGTACTGCGCACTGCATATCAAATATATTTATAACATATATCCTGACGAAAGCAAGGCTTTTTTTTGGTACAAAGTAATGGGTCGAGACATTTGCATAACGCGACATTTTTTCGTCAGGTAAGGAAGGCAAGAATTGTAACCGGAAGAATACATAAGGTATCTTGAGGATTACAAGTTGAAGCCTGACACCGCATCACGGGGAAATGGCAGGTTATGCAAAGCTCTTGTAACCAAATGGGCATACTGGTATAATAAAATAAATTGTCGAGATAGATTCATAAGGGGGTTACCATGGATGTACGAATGCCCGACTTTGCAGGGAGCTGGTATCCGGCAAGTGAATCAGAGTGCCGCGGGGAGATAGAAAGTTATATAAAAAAAAGTGTTCCGCTTTTTGCTCCTGATATCAAAAAGGTGGGAGGCATAGTCCCCCATGCCGGATGGTTTTTTTCAGGACAGATTGCCTGTAATGTAATCAAATGCTTAAAGGATAATCAAATTCCGGATGTTGTTGTATTGTTCGGTATGCACCTGAGCCCCGGGAGCCGCAATTTTATCATGAGGGAGGGATACTGGGAAACACCACTTGGGAATTTAGAGATACATCAGGAACTGGCCGAAAGGTTGATAGAGGAATTTCCGTTTACTGTAGAGAGCGCTTCAAGGCATTCGGCAGACAATACGATTGAGCTTCAGCTTCCTTTCATTAAGTATTTTTTCCCGGATATAAAGATCGTGCCGATAGGTATTCCCCCTGTAAGGGATTCTCTCAAGATCGGTGAAAGGGTTGTGGAGATCTCACAAGAACTCGGGATAAAAATAATTGTCATTGGATCAACAGACCTAACACATTATGGTTATAATTATGGGTTTATCCCCAAGGGCCTGGGAGAGGAGGCGCTTGATTGGGTGCGTAATGAAAACGACAAACGTGTTATAGAGCGGATGGTCGCAATGGATGCCGAAGGGGTGATCAGCGAAGGGCTGGAACGTCATAACGCCTGTTGTTCCGGAGCGGCCGCAACGGCAATTGCCGCGGGCCGAGCACTTGGCGCAGTAAAGGCGGAAAAGATAATCTACGCAACCAGCTATGATAAGAGCCCCGGGAATAGTTTTGTGGGTTATGTGGGAATTGTATTTTAGTGTCCGTCCAGAAATGGCATCTTTTGCCCCAAGACTACGTTCTCCGCAGGCTTCTATCCTCGATCCCGCCCTGTGGCGGGACTACGCCTGCGGTAGAAACCTTTGTGCGGCCTTGTCTTGGGACAAAATCTACCATTTCTGTATGGACACTATATATTCTTATAGTCTTTTCACCCGGATCATATTTGTGGTGCCGGTCGAAAGAATAGGAAGGCCCGCCGTGATAACGATTGTGTCTCCGGGTGCGACTCTTTTTGTTTTAAGCGCTGCCTCTGCTGCTTTTTCGATTATATCATCCGTGTCTGACAGCGGGGGAATGTAACAGGGCATAACGTTCCAGCGCAAGGCCAGCCGCCGTAAGGTCTGTTCGTTTGGACTCAGGGCGATTATCTGTTGCGCGGGTCTGAATCTGGAAAGCTCCTGTGCCGTGGTTCCTGATTGAGTAAATGCTATAATAGCCTTAACGTTAAGATGATTTGCCAGCATACAGGCCGCGTGTGCCACTGATTCGGTTATGTCCCATCCTTTCCCTGTTACCTCCAGGTATCTTGAATGCGGATAATTTTTTTCGGTTTCCTTGGCAATGAGGGACATATACTCTAACGCCTTAAGCGGATATCGGCCTGTTGCGGTCTCTTCTGAAAGCATTACCGCATCTGTTCCGTCCAGGATTGCGTTTGCCACGTCCGCGGCTTCAGCGCGCGTGGGCCGGGTAGAATCGACCATGGAACGAAGCATCTGGGTGGCGGTTATCACCGGCTTTCCAGCGGCATTGGCCTTGCGGATAATTTCCTTTTGAACCCGTGGTACCTTTTCCAGGGGGATTTCAACCCCGAGATCGCCTCGTGCTACCATAATCCCGTCCGCAACTTTTAGTATAGCATCCAGGTTTTTGAGCGCCTCATGTTTTTCGATTTTCGCAATTACAGGGGTGTTGGCTTTATTTTTTGCTATAATCTCTTTTGCCTTTACAATTTCTTCCGCCCATCTGACAAAAGACAGAGCCACAATGTCTACTTCTTGCTCCAGTCCAAACTTAAGGTCTTGGATATCCTTTTCGGTCAATGACGGAGCCCGTATGGTTCCGGAAGGAATATTAATCCCCTTATGTGAGCTTAGCCATCCGCCGATAACTACCTCACATTCTATATCAGAGGATGTGGTGTGGAGAACTTTCAGCTCCAATGTGCCGTCAGAAAGCAGAATTTGATCTCCTTCTCTGACTTCCCTGGGTAGTTCGGAGTAGGTAAGGGAGACAGCTTCTTTAGAACCTATGATGGATTGATTGGTGAGCGTGAAAATTTGGCCTGGATCAAGACGAATTCCCGGCGCGGGTATATCTCCTATCCGAATTTTCGGCCCGGCCAGGTCCTGTAAAATGGCAACGCGGCATTCAAGATCTAATGAAAGCTTTCGGATATGACGGATCTTTTCAGCATGCTCTTTGTGGGTGCCATGAGAGAAGTTAAGACGTGCCACGTCCATTCCTTCCCGAATTAAACCATTAATCATTTCAGGGGAATCACTGGCAGGCCCGATAGTACAAATAATTTTAGTTTTTCGCATGGGGTTTCCTTACACAAATGGAATATTCATCTGACACGTTGATATCCCTGCTGCCGGCTTGTAGCAATGAGTGGTGTAATCCTTTACCATTCGGTCAGAGCTGAATCGCCAGCCGAGGGTGCACATGGCCTGTTTCATCCGACGGACCCAACCCCTGGGCACACCATCGACGTCCTGCTCATAGTACAATGGTATAACCTCTTGTTCAAGCGCCGCAAAGATCGCCTCTCGATCGTGGGTATCCCTGATCTCATTGTTTTCGTTTCTGGAACCGCTGACCGCAAACCCATTAGTGCCGTCATACCCTTCAGGCCACCACCCGTCGAGAATAGAGAGATTTAACCCCCCGTTAAGCGCTACCTTCATTCCACTGGTGCCGCTCGCTTCATATCCCTGTCGGGGGGTATTCAGCCAGAGATCGACTCCTTGCACGAGATGACGGCCTACGTTGATATCATAGTCTTCTATGAATACGACCTTTCCTGGGATACGCGGTTTTGTGACAAACTGATGGACTTTTTTCACGAGATTCTTTCCCGGGCCATCCTTGGGGTGGGCCTTGCCGGAAAAGATGATTTGAACCGGACGTTCCGGATCGGAAAGGAGCTTCCAGAGCCTATCAGGGGCGTCTAATAAGAGGTCAGCCCTCTTATACGCTGCGAATCGTCGGGCAAAACCAATGGTTAATGCCCGAGGATCCAGTACGGGCTCTTTTGGGTGGGCTCGGTGCGGGACACGCGGCAGAAATTCGAGGAGCCGTGTCTTAAGAAGGAGGACCGTGTCCCATAACTCTTCATCCGGTATGGATTCGATATGGAGCCAGATCCTTTCTTCACCGATTTGGTGTTCCCAGTCAGGGGGGAAATATTGATGAAAAAGCTGTTTCATGAATGGTGACAGCCACCCCAATACACTGATACCATTGGTGATATGTCCTATAGGCACCTGCTGTGGGGAACGGTCCGGCCACAATTCGCTCCACATCTGACGACTTACCTTGCCATGAATGGATGATACGGCATTTGATTTGCCGGCCATTCCGAGGGCAAGGGCTGTCATACAAAATGGCTCGCTGGTATTGCCCTGGTGAATTCTTCCAAGGTCCATAAACTGATCATGGCTGAGACTGAGCGACTCCCGGTATTGCCGGGCCATTCGTTCGATCAGCTCCGAGGAAAACCGGTCATGGCCTGCTGGAACCGGCGTATGCGTGCTAAATACGGTGCGGGACCCCGCCTGCTTTTTTGCGTTTTCAAACGGGATATTATGTTCTTCCATCAGGTAGCGAGCGTATTCGAGCGGAGCAAATGCGCAATGCCCTTCGTTGAGATGGATAACCGACGGCTTGATTCCTAATTGAAGCAACAGCCTCATTCCACCGACTCCCAAGATTATCTCTTGAGAAAGCCGTACTGCTTCGTCACCGCCATAAAGGCGCAGGCCTAATTCTTGGAAGCCCATTTCCCGGAAGGCGCTTTCCATGTCGAGGAAATAGAGCGGCAACCTTCCAAGATGGGCCGTCCATGCCCCTATCTGTACGATGTCGCCCTGAATCGGGAGATCAATGGTCAAGGGGTTGCCATCCTTGTCCTTTACCCGAACAAGAGGGAGATCTTCAGGATCGCAAGGTTCATAGTCGGCAATCTGGTCTCCGGTTTCATCGATCCTTTGCCTAAAATATCCCTCACGATAGAAGAGACTTACTCCAACCATAGGGATCCCCAAGTCAGAGGCGCTTTTCAAGTGGTCGCCGGCAAGGACCCCCAGCCCTCCTGAATAGAGAGTGAGGGATTCGTGGATGCCGAATTCAGCGCAAAAATATGCAACAGGCCGCGCGTGTAACGGCCCTGCATGCAAACGCCCCCATGTGGAGGCCGGCTCCATATAGCGACGAAGATCAGAGAGTACCCTGTGGATCCTCATACAGAGTGAGGGATCTTTACACGCTTCTTCTATGCGTTTCTTCCCGAGGCGTTTCATGAAAGCCGTCGGTGAATGACGACTTTCACGCCAGAGTTTAGGATCGATGCTCCGCCATACGTCAACAGCTTCCGGATGCCAGGTCCACCAGAGGTTATGGGCCAATTCCAACATCTTTTGTTCTAAGCGTTCTTCTTCGTTCATCTGCTTAACCCTTATTATTTTTATAATTATTCAGGTTGTTAGGTTCATGGTTCAGGGTTGATCGCTTTCTAACCTTGAACCGTGAACCCTGAACCTGAGTAGTTACATTGTTTCTAACCTGTCTTAATCATTTGCTTTCATCAAAAGCCACTGTTTTTTCCCTGCTTTTGTTCCCCACTTAGGAATCAAAAGTACATATTTTCCTTTGAGCCTCGTACCCTTGAGGTGAAATACAATTTTGTCTTCCTTTTTGCTTTCCAGTTCATATGTGCCTCTGTCCCAGATTTCAACGGCGCCTTTCCCGTATCCCTCTTCTATAACTCCTTCGAAACCCATATATTCAATAGTGTGGTCCTCTACCTGGACGGCCAAACGCTTTTCGCCTACTTTTTGTGGGGGGATTTTCGGCACTGCCCACGATTTTGCCATGCCGTCCATCTCAAGGCGGAAGTCATAGTGAAGATGCGATGCGTCGTGTTTTTGTATTACGAATTTAAGAGACACTATTACATTCCCTTATCTGCAAGCCTTTCAGCAATTCCAAGATATAGGTTTTGTATCCGTTTTTCAAACTCTTTCCTTGTAAAATTTTTAGAGGATCCCCATGGATGCCACCAACCAATCTCGTTAAGGTGGTCGGCATCAATTTTTTTTATAAAGAACTCATCTCTCCATTTAGCAGAGTTTAATGACACAAGCCCATCATTTTCTCCCTCCTCTCGGTAGATAATAGAATGGGAAAACCTGAATGCAGGGAAAACCTGGTCGTACGGGACCGTACCGGCAACTGTTTGATAAAGTATTCTATTTTTACGTTCGAAACCCCATGTTTTTTCGTTGAATTTGCGACAGTTTTCGCGAGTAAGATCTTTGCAACCCTCAATATTTATTCTCATCGCTTTAGCCAATGATATCAGGAATGAGATATGTTTGATACCCCAATCAGCCAAGGAACTCCCCCAATGCGGGGTTCCGATAGTGCTGAGAGATGCCACTCTGTTTTGCATCTTATAGTTATAGACCATATGGCGGGCATCGAGCCCCCCCGTGCTGTGGCCAACAATATGCACCTTGTCCCATTTTGTGAAATTATTGGTAATTGATTCAACGCTTCTTTTTAGGTCCTCGGCCCGCTTATCTATGCTTCCACCCCAGCATACACTAGAGTGGAAAGCCTCAAATCCGTGTTCAAGAAAGGTACTTCGAATTTTGCGAAAATAGTGAAATCGATCACCCTTGGAATTATCCGTATGAAGCAATATATTCAATACATTATCGAAACGGCATATCCCGTGGGCTAAGATAATTGGATATTTGGTTTTTGGCATGGTGGATATTATTAAATATATTTACCACAAGATGACAATGTTCGAAAGCCCTTATAATGGGAAGTGTTGTTTTTATAAAATTTTTATTAATTTTATACGAATAGTTGCCGAATATATGTCTGTGCCTCAAGTAGTTTTTATCTTTGTATAAACCTCTATCCGGCCTTGTTGCGGAACAAAATTTGCCATTTCCGGATAAAGACTAAATGACAAATGACGACTGACAAAACTATACCACAAAAGATTGGCAAGTATGCGGTTGTTAAAGAAATAGGGCGTGGGGGTATGGGTATAGTATACTTGGCCCGCGATCCTTTTATTAAACGTCCTGTTGCCATCAAAACAGCCTTTTCAGATACTGCCGGAGACCCCAAGGCACTCGCTCGTCTTCAGCAGCAGTTCTTTAACGAGGCACAGGCCGCGGGAAAATTAGATCATCCTCATATTATCTCTGTTTATGATGCGGCCGTTGAAAACGATCAATGTTACATCGTAATGGAGTATGTTGATGGAGAGACCCTAAAAAAATATTGTGATAAGGGCTCCTTACTACCCGCAAAAAGGGTTGTGGAGATTATATTTAAGTGTGCTAAGGCCCTTGACTATGCCCACCGACAAGGTGTCATTCACAGAGATATAAAACATAGCAACATTATGATTTCAAAAAAGGGAGAAGTCAAGATTACTGATTTCAGCATCGCCATGGTTGAGGCCTCTGATTCCACACAACCGGTCGGCCTGATCGGTTCTGTCCGCTATATGTCTCCCGAGCAACTTCGTGAAGATACATTAACCCCACAAACTGATATCTTTTCTTTGGGAGTGGTGATGTATGAACTCCTTGCAGGTGCCAGCCCTTTTCCCGGAGAGAGCGCACACGCTGTAATTTACAAGATTATTAATGAAGAGCCTGTTCCGTTGAGCAGTCAAAGAAGTGGAATCCCCAAATCCCTCGAGGCAATCATCAAGCGAGTTTTGGAGAAGGAGCCGGAAAAACGTTACCAGACAGGAATCGAATTCGCCTCTAAACTAAGTGTGGCGTTTAGCCACTTGAAACTATCGGACAAAGAGATCGGTCAACAGGAAAAATTTAATGCCCTTAAGCAGATCAAGTTTTTTAGAGACTTTACCGCCCCTGAATTAGAGGAGGTAATCAAGGCGAGCATCTGGGCTAAGTATGTTGTCGACAAACATATTATCACCGAGGGTGGAATAGATGACTCCTTTTATATCATTGTTTCCGGCAGGGTGATGGCAAAAAAGCAGGGGAAACCTCTGGCAGTGTTGGAAGCAGGAGACTGTTTTGGAGAAATGGCTTATCTCGGCAAGACCGAACGAACTGCAAGTATAGTAGCGCTCAGTGACGTTATGCTTATGAAGATAAATGCTTCACTCATGGATCAAGCCTCTTCTAACACCCAACTTCGTTTCTATAAAGTTTTTGTAACTACTTTGATTAAACGGCTTACAAAGACTAGCGAGTTGTTGTGTCAAACAAGGGATATAGGCTGAGGCTGCGTTCTTTGTTTGCTTGGAATTACAAATAGATATAGGACTCAGGATATGAAAAAGATTGCACAAAAACCGAAGATGTGGCTGAGCGCTATTTGGGGGATGGCCCTTGGTGTTATGCTCACAGGGATAGGTATGTCTATTTTTACGCGCCAATACGGCTGGATGAACATGGCATATCCAGCCCTTGGGTTGGCTCTGGTCTGTACTGTCATATTGTTCGTTCGAGGTTCTATTCCTAAGGGAGGCTCCCCCAAAAAGCTGACCCAAGAAGATGTTGAGGCAAACCGGCTTGTCGGCATTGCATATCAAGGAAAGGGGTTGTTTGATTTGGCATTTGAAAAATTTCGCCAGTGTCCTTTCGACGATAAGATGAAACCCCTTTTATACGATCTTGCCGGCGATTATGAAAAACAGGAGATGCTTGATAAAGCGCTGGAGGTATACCGATACATCCAGAAATATGACGATCAATATGAAGGTATTGCCCTAAAGATCAGCCTTCTTGAAGCAGGTCTAACATCTCAGGATCTCCAAGATAGTAGCAATGATTATTCCTCAGATACGCTGATACTTGACGGCAAACCAGATATGTCTACATTGGGGCGCTATGAGATCACGGAAGAATTGGGCATGGGAGCCATGGGGTTGGTCTATAAGGGGCAGGATCCTAAGATTAATCGTATAGTAGCCATTAAAACAGTACGTCTTGACAAAGATGAAGAGGATTCCTCTGATAGTGAAGAAGTAAGACAACGTTTTTACCGTGAGGCGGAAGCTGCCGGAGGACTTTCACATCCCAACATTGTCACTATTTACGATGTTGGAGAGGAAGATGACGTTTCATATATAGCCATGGAATGTCTTGAGGGGGAAAGCTTGGTAAAATATGCTAAAAAACCGAATCTCCTGCCTCTGCGAAAAATTATTAAGTATATGGTTATGGTTTGCAATGCCCTGGACTATGCTCATAAGCATAATGTAATCCATCGGGATATAAAACCCGCCAATATAATGCTATTAAAAGACGACACAATCAAAGTCACCGATTTTGGGATAGCACGGATGACCACATCATCCAGAACTCAGACTGGCGTGATTCTTGGTACGCCCAACTACATGTCGCCGGAACAAGTGGAAGGTAAAAAGGTGGATGGACGGTCTGATATTTTTTCGCTCGGCATTCTTTTTTATCAGTTGCTTACCGGTGAACTCCCCTTTAAAGGAGCAAGTATCGCGGCAATAATGCATAATATCAGCAAAACACCGCACGTGCCGCCCCGACAACATAAGCCTAAGCTCCCAAAGGCTTGTATAGCTATTATAGATAAAGCGCTTGAAAAGGATGTCGGCAAGCGCTATCAACGAGCCGGCACTTTTGGGAAACATCTCTCAATGATAGGCCGAAGAATAGATGAACTTATGACCCAGAAAAGAAAACAAGGCCAAGCCTCCAATGCTCAAGCGCCGCAGGCATCTTTATAGAGAGACCTTTGCAAAACTGCCATTTTCCCGTGATGCGGCGTCAGGCTTCAAATTTTAATCCTCGAAATACCTAATGTATTCCTCCGGTTAAAATTTTCACCTTCCTTGCCTGACAAAAAAATGTCACGTTTTTCAAAGGTCTCATAGATTAAAAGGTCTGAAGGGGTTAGTATTAGGAGTCGAGGAAGTCTTTTTGATAATATATAATTTCTCCTTTCTTCTTTAAAACAGCCAACCACTGGCCGAAGGTTTCTTGACGTTTTTGGTTAAGAATACGAGCCTTGATGGTCGCTTTTTCAGAACTGAAGGCATCCTTTTGTGCCTCTTCTTTTTTCTTAAAGTTGATAACAAGATATTTCCCTTTTGCTTCAAGCACGTCCCCGGGAAAAGGTTTTTCACCTGAAAGCAAAAAAGCTGTTTCTGAAACAGACGGCGCATAGCCGATCTCGGGAATCTGATCGCCCCGTTTAAAAGGGCCGGTGGTTGCCACGGCAAGGGCCTTCTTTTTAGCTGACTTGTAAAAGTCACCGCCATTTTTTAATGCCGCCAAAAACTGTTCCGCGGCTTCGCGGGCCGCCTTCTTTTTTTCTTCTTGCAGAAGATCCTGGCGTACTCTCTTTTCAACGTCTTTCAGCTCGGGTACTTGCGCGTTCTTTTTCTCTATAAGCTGGAGCATGTAATACCCATCTGAGAGTTCCAATAAAGCCGACACGTCATCCCCTTGAAGGGCGAAGGCGGTACGCGCAAAATTGGTACGGTCTTGGGTTTTAATGCCGGGTATCTGTTCATTTTCAGCGAAGAAAACAGTAGATTCGAGTCCTAACTTGTAGTCAGCGGCAACACCGACCATGGCACAGGCCGCCGCGCACTCTTCATATATCTTGTTCGCTTTTTCAAAGGCGGTTATCTTGGCTCCCTCATTCACCAAGGACTTTCGGATCTCTTCTTTTACCTTATCTAAGGGCGTTTGTGTAGGAGCATTTACCTTTTCGACCTTAATGATATGCCAACCGAACCTGGTTCTGACAGGATCGCTGACTTGGCCCGGTGAAAGGGAAAAAGCAACATCTTCAAACGGCTTTACCATGCTTCCGCGGGGAAAGGTCCCAAGATCGCCTCCCCTGTCTTTAGTCGGTCCTTCAGAGTACTTTCGAGCCAGTGCGGCAAAATCTACCCCGGCCCTTGCCTCTTTTAAGACTTTCAAGGCCTTTTTTTTGATTGCCTCCACTTGTTCGGATGAGGCGTCTTCAGATACCTTGAAAAGGATATGTCGTGCTTTTACTGTCTCGGGGGTTGAGAATTTTTCTTTATTTAGCTCGTAGTAATTTTGTATTTCATTTTCAGTGGTGGTTATTTCCTTTTCAAATTCCTTAAACGAAAAAGAGAGATAACGCGCTTTTACTTTTTCCGAGGTCTTATATTGGTCCTTATGTTTCGAAAAATAGTCTTCGATGGCTTCTTGCGTGAGCTTCGGATCTTCCACGGATGCGGGGCTGAAAGCAACAAAGTCGATATCTACCTTCACATTTTTTTCTTTAAAAACCTCTAATGCCTCCGCATCAGAAACCTTGACAGTATTTAAAATTAGACGCTGCACCTTAGTAATTAAGATGTCCTTTTGTACACTCTCTTCAAAAGCCTGGGGGGTTGCGCCGTAATGGCTTAATGCGCGCAGGTAGGTCTGTTGGTCAAATCGGCCCTCTTTTTTGAAGGCTGGAATGTCTTGTATGGCCCCTATTAACTCTTCTTTTTTGACCCGTAAGCCGAGTTTTTTGGCCTCCTGTACTATCAAACGCTGAGAGATTAAACGGTCTAACGCCTGCTTTTTGAGATTAAGGACTTTCAGCAAGTTATCGTCCAATCGATCTCCGTATTGACGTCTATACAGTTCAAAAAGGTCATTATAAGTATTTCTAAATTCATCATAAGTGATCGGGTTCCCATTGACTGCCGCGATGCGGTTGGCTCTTTGCTCTCGAAAGCTCCCGACACCCCAGAACATAAAAACAACTACGATGGCTCCAAGGACTATTTTTATAAACGTAGATTTTGTGTGTTTTCGCATCAGACGCAGCATAATTACCCCGTAATAATATGAAATGGTTTATTGTCGCGGACGATTTTGGTGCCGACTGAAGTAGAGCAGAAGGCACACAAATATTCGTACTCGTCGCCATCCGGAAGGACCAAAAGGAGTCTCTGTCTTACCGGTACAGCCCGTCTACAGTTGGGACAGTAGAGCTCTGTTGCCTCAAATTCCTTAAAGGCGCCCTGCTGTTCAGAAGGAGGTCTCTGTTGAAAAAAAGAATCAAAATTCATTGTGGGTTACCTTAGATTGCCGTTTCGGGTTAATTCTTTTTAAGCCTTGACATGTAATTTGTCAAGAGATGGGTCGAAGAGCCGCACAGAAGGCCAAGGAGGCTGTCCGAGAATTCTGATCCTACTGCAAAAGCGTGAGAAACGGCCCAAATTTTCGCAAGTTTTCGTCAAATAGGCCCGCTATTCTCCTCAAACTTGCGAAAATTTTGTCTCGTTCTCATGCTTTTTCGTTACGGACATAATTCTCGGACAGCCTCCAAGACACAAAAGCAAAAGGCAAAATGTGTGTTGACACAAAAGGGATACCAGCGTAATATATATGTAATATATTGCACTTATTGTAAATGTATTCCATACCCAACCACCTCCCAAGGAATACTAATGGAAATCAAGCCAAAATTAAGCTTATTACTGGGCTCATTGCTCTCGTTTATGGTAGTAAGCGCCGTAGCGGGAATTGTAAGCACGGCCGTGATGATTAGGAATGCACACCACATCACGGAAATCGATATGTGGATGAATTCTGTTCAGGATGTGAGAGTGGCGACGCAACGATTGTTGATGCCTGCTCATGATTACCTGATACACGGACGCCCGCAAGAAAAAACGGCTTTTGATCCCCTTCTTGAAGCAACCGATTCCAAGGTAACTAAACTCTTTGAGTATGCAAAGAGGCATGAAGACAGAATTGGCTATTTGACGGATATAAAAAGGCTAACGGACGTCGTAACACCAAGCCTTGAGAAGATAGCGACAATAAGCCGTAAGATTCTGGAACTACCACCCTCCGATCGTAGTGATATAGGCGGGTCGTTGATGGAGGAGATGGACTTGGTGGCGGACAGGCTGACGGACTTTCTTGACAGGGAGGTGTCCAATGCTCGTATGCACTTATCTGGGTCGTTAATCAAAGCCCGTGAGGCTGAGAAGACTACCCGCACCGTGCTTATTCTTGCCGTGCTGTTATTTGTAGGCACTGGTGCGGCGGGAGGGGTCTTTGTCGTAAAATCTATAAGCGACCCTATTGAAAAACTCTCTGAAGGAACAAGAAAAATTGCCTCCGGCGATTGGTCACACCGGGTTAAGATTGATTCACGAGATGAAATGAGCCAATTGGCAGACGCTTTTAACATAATGACATCCGAACTGGAATCAACAACCGTATCCCGCAAGTTCCACGAGGGGATTGTCAATAATATCAGCGAATCTCTCATGATAATAGACCCTCGACGGTTCACCATCATCGCCGGCAATAAGACATTTTTTAAAGAATACGGCCCACCCGAAAAAACCATCGGGAAGACCTGTTATGAGATAACCCATAATTCTCAGTCTCCTTGTAAGGCCCCGGAGCATCCGTGCCCGCTTAATCAATCCCTGGAGACAGGACTCCCCGCGGAAGCAGAGCATATCCATTTTGATAAGTCGGGAAACAGAAGATATATTCAAGTCTCAATATATCCCATGAAAGACGAAAAGGGCGAGGTATATAAAATAATCCATCTCGAGAGAGACGTTACCGAAAATGTCAAAATGGAAGAGCGGCTCCGCCAGGTGCACAAGATGGAAGCTGTGGGGGTTCTGGCCGGCGGCGTTGCCCATGCTTTTAACAATCTCCTTATGGGTATTCAGGGCAATGCTTCTCTGGCGCTTTTAGACATTGATTCCACGCATCCACACTATGAAAGGCTCACGACCATTGAAAACCTGGTTAAAAGGGGGGCTGTTTTGACCAGCCAGCTTCTTGGATATGCCAGAAAGGGCAAGTACCAGGTTGAGACGATTAATCTGAACCAATTAGTTGAAGAGACCTCCAGTACATTTGGCAGGACCAAAAAGGAGATCAAAATTCATTGCGAACTTGAGCCAGATCTGTCTGTAATAGATGCGGACAAGGGACAGATTGAGCAGGTCCTGTTTGATCTATATATAAATGCGGCAGAGGCTATGCCGAATGGTGGGGACCTCATATTGAAAACCACAAATACCACTTACGATAATATAAAGGGTACAGAGTTTAAGCCGAAACAGGGCAAATATGTCCTGATAACGGTCAGAGACACAGGGCCCGGCATGGATAAAAAGACTGCGGAGCGCATCTTTGACCCGTTCTTTACAACTAAGGGAATGGTCACGGGGGGCGGGCTCGGCCTGTCTTCGGCTTACGGTATTATAAAGGGGCATGGCGGCTATATTGATTTTGATTCCGTGCAAGGCGCTGGCGCCACCTTCAAGATTTATCTCCCTGTATCGGCAAAGAAGATAGTGAAAAGTGTCGAACGCGTCGAGAAAGTTGTCCAAAAGACCGGCGCCATCCTGTTGGTGGACGATGAAGAGATAATCCTTGAGGTAGGCAAAGGGTTATTGGAAGCAATCGGGTATCAGGCACTTATAGCCGGAGATGGAAAAGAGGCCATCGAGATTTATAAGGAAAACAAGGGCAAGATTGATGTGGTCATTCTGGACATGGTTATGCCGGAAATGGGTGGGGGCGAGACGTACGATCGGCTGAGGGAGATCAATTCGGATATAAAGGTTATCCTTGCGAGTGGCTACAGTATTGATGGTGAGGCTTCCGACATATTGGAACGCGGTTGTAATACCTTTATTCAAAAACCCTTTCAGTTGAAAGAGTTGTCGGAATGCATAAATAAGGTCCTGAGTAACGAATAGTTTTATTTTTTAGGTCCTCTAAAAAATATTGACACCATTTTGACCGTTTGTTATAGATCTCATGTTCTTGGGGCTGTAGCTCAGCTGGGAGAGCGCATGACTGGCAGTCATGAGGTCAGGGGTTCGATCCCCCTCAGCTCCACCAAATAATTACAAGGGGTTAGCCAAGTTGGCTGCCCCTTTTTTAGTGGAATTTTCATGACTGGGTGCGTATAGGGTGCAATTGGGTGCGGTAGTAGAATCCAGTTGATCGACCTCAGATTTGTTAGATCCGGGTATCCAGTGATAATAAGTATCAATGGTAATTTTGATTGAATGGTGTCCAAGCTGCTTGCTTACATCGGCTATGTTGTGGCCGGCTCCTATTCTCAACGTTGCGTATGTGTGCCTCAAGTCATGTAGCCTGATTCGTCTCAATTTCGCTTTCTCAAGGCATTTGTAAAAGACTCGTTTCCTGAGATTAGCAGGATCAATCAGGCCTCCTGCTTCGTTGTAGAATAACCACTCAGGAGGTTCTTTCCACCCGCTCTTTAACGTTTCCTTCTTTCGTTCGGTAAGATGAGCTTTCAGGACATCGGCCAACTGACCGGACATGTCTACACGCCTTGTTTTGCCATTCTTAGGGGTTGTTATTGCCCCCCTGACAGAGTTCCGCTTGACTTCGATAAAACCACCGTTAAAGTCTACATCTCCGGGTTTCAGCGCGATTAGCTCACCTTCCCTCATGCCAGTACGAAGAGCGCACACAAAGAGGGGATAATAGCGCGAATAGTGTTTTTGAGCCGTTTCTTCAAACAAAGCCTTTTCTTCCCATGTGAAGGGACCTATTTCTTTCTTACTATCCTGGTTGTTAATATAACGTCCGGTTCTGGTAGCAGGATTGACCGCTATGATTTCATCGTCAACGGCCTGTGTCAGGATACAACTCAGATAGGCTTTTATGATTCTCACGCTGCTGGATGAAAGACCGTCTTGTTGTTTCTTATAGAGAAAGTCCTTGATGTCCTTCCTTGTGATCTTATCAAGGTGTTTGTCACCAAATACAGGCAGGATATGAACCTTAAGAACATTGTCATAACTGTCTTGTGTTGATTGCTTGTGGTTCAACTTGGAATAGCCTTTCAAGAAGGTCTTAACGTAGTCCTTGAACATCGGAAGTGACTTTTCTTCCTCAAAGGAAAACTCTCCAAGCTGTAACTTTGCCCGGATGGTGCTTGCCACTGCCTCCGCAGCCGCCTTGTCACCAACCTGTTTTGATGTTCTTCGCCCTTGATGGGAAACAAAGACCCACCACGGCTGACCTCTGCCTTTGTTTTTCTGCCTTACGGTAACGCCCATATGGCAATACCTCCCTTCTTTTTTCTCCCTGGAGGCTAAAGAACCGGGGGAGTTCCGGCCCTCACGTTGCGCATACGTGGCCTGGTGGTAAACAACCTAAAATAAAAAAGCGCCCAAGACATCTCCCCGAACTCGAAGGAACCCGGCCTATAGCGTCACCGCTAAAGGTGTCTTGTGTCTTGAGCACTAAATGTTAAATCTGTTTTCATGCCCTTCGAGTTTTTGGAGAGATTGGTTTGACTTAAATCATATTATGTCATACTTTTTTTTAAAAATACCATACTCAGTATTACCAAGTCAAGAAAAATGATTGACACCAAAATCAAAAATCTATAAAAAAGAGGTATGCAAGTCTTGTTAAGCATCAAACTTGATCCCCGTATGAAAACAGCCCTAAAGAAGGTGTCTGATAAGCAGTTCATTAGTGTATCCGCTGCGGTCAAACAAGCTATTGAACGATACCTGCAAGAGCATGACGTTGACTGGCGCAACGAATCAAAAATTGACAAAAACAACTCTAATGTGTAAGATGAAATGTACCGATCATATATGTTAGGATAATTAGCAACCATTTGGTTAAAAAAGTCGTATGTTCGCGGCAATGAGGAAAATATGAAAAAAGAAGTTCGATTTAGTGCTCATCTGCCTGTCAAAATAATAAAACGTAAAAAATGGTTCTTAGCTTCCTGTCCTATTCTTGATGTGCATGCACAAGGGGATACAGAAAAACAGGCAAAAAAAAACTTGGTTGAGGCCCTAACATTATTTTTTGTGTCTTGTTTTGAAAGAGGAACGCTTGATGCTGTGATGAAAGAATGCGGATTCACCCCAGCTTATCCACCCACACAATATAAGAAAAAACCTGTCGTATCCAAAGGGGACTATATTGACGTTCCAATTCCATTCTTCGTAGATAGCACTAAGTTAGGCCAATGCCACGCATAACCCCCGTGAACTGGAAAATCCTTGAGTGCATATTTCAAAAAGCTGGCTTTGTGTTTGATAGACAGTCTGGAGACCACCGGAGCTACGTAAGACCAGGGGCTAAGCGGCCCGTCGTTATTCCAACCTACAAGGAAATAGATACTGAAATAATCAAATCCAACATGCGGACAGCGGCAATGTCGAGGGAACAATACTTTAAGTTTCTGGAAGAATGTAAATAATTCCTGAGGTTAGTTCTCTTGCATTCGTGGTGGTTGAGTATTAATATCTTTTTTTCTTTAGGTTTGGCACCTCCCCCTTGTTCTAAAAAGGATGTTCTAAAAAGGATTGACCCGTCCGAAAACTCCATGGTATATAAAGATTATTCCATCCTCTTAACTCCTACCACAAAGGAGGCCTCCATGAAAAAACTTTTGGTCTTGTTATACGCAATGATATTGGTTTTCGAAATATCAGCATTCTGCATAATACCTATTGGGCTGCTGAAAAACTAAGCATCTAAGAAAAGGAGGAATAGTCATGAGAAACAAAACATTTTTTGGCTTTGTGATTTTTGGCTTGCTGTTATGCGGAGTTACCACTTGTTTTGCTGGTGATACGAAACTGGGTAATACCTATTTCCACGATGACGGCTCAACGACAACTCAAATGGGTAACACATACTTCCATAGCGATGGAGGTACATCTACACGCATGGGGAACACTACTTTTAACAGTAACGGATCAACAACGACACAAATGGGCAATACCAATTTTAATAGTGACGGCAGCACAACAACTCGCATGGGGAACACATACTTTCACAACGATGGAACCACATCTACGAAAATGGGAGATACCATGTTTAACAGTGACCAAAAAACTAAGACATACGGCTGGTAGCTTTTAGTAACGCAATCAATCATTGGCCGAGGCATAGCTGCCCCAAATCGTTGTTTTAAGTGCAACGCTTCGACGAAAAGCCCCAACAAGAAATGCCTATTCCGGTTAGGCTTCCTACCTCCCTTAAGAGGACACGGTGTTGCATCAAAGTTTTCTTCCGTGACTTATTCCCTCTTCCGGTGGGGGATTCGGGTGTGCGATAATTATTTTTGCCGTTTGGATTGCCCAGCGATGGAGATTAAAATCATGAATAAAAACCTTATATTGGTGGCTACAGTTTTATTTTTCTGCGCCACAGTATGTTTTAGTGTTTGGTACTATGTAAACAACACAAGATACTCTTTGGTTCATTGCGAAAGCGTGCTGGCGTACAAAATTGACAGAAAAACGGGTGATGTTTGGGCAATTAGTCCCAACGTCTCCCGAAAGATAGAGACAGAACAAACCCAAACTCATCAACCGCCTCGAGACCTACTTGAATAAGCTCAACATTTTTTGAACCACAGACCGGACATTTTTTTTCAACTTCCTGTTACCCATAGGTAAGTATACCCTCCGAAATAACATGGGCATAAGGCATGCCTGAAGGGGGGTTGAAAGGGGTATAAGGACATATCCTGTTAGTCACTCTCAACCCTATTGTAACGTCCCCATAAATAGTTAATGACATCGGACTCGAAAAAGTATCTCCGGCCAGACTTCTCAGCGTACTTTAACCCACCACGTACCCAATTGGATAATTGACGGCTACGCCCGGATTTCGTAACGGGCAAGTCGAGTCTTTCGCATAGGTCTCTTTCGTTCCATATTTGATCTAATCTTTCCGGTTTCATCATTTGGCAATTCCTCCATAAAGCTTTCTAAGGCTGAAGCCTTGTTGCTAAATCCTAATTCAATAGCTTTTTTATACACCTTCAATTTTTCTTCTTGTGAGGCCATTAGTAACCGTTGAACACATACGCTACACACCATCCACTCAACTGTATCTGGTGGGCTTGCGCTCTTTTCCTGTCGTCTACAAAATACGCATCCCATGTTATTTTAATTCCCCTTGTAGATATGTTTCGATTTCATCTTTGCCGTACAAAACCCGACTCTCTGCCACCAATATAGGAAGCCCTTTTGTTTCCACGGCTTCTACTAATTCGCACCATGCCAACATTGCTAAAGCCTGCGCGTTGTCTGCTGACAGCTCCGCCTCCTCGATTCCAAGTTTTTGCAAATCAAACTGATTCTTAATCTCTTGGCAGGCCAGTCATAAACTTTTACTAAAAAGAATCTTTTCCATTGTTGCCTTCTACTGAATTTTGCCCTCGTGTAGCGAGCGGTTACAAATATGGGACCCATGCCGTAGGAGTCCCGTGTCTGGTAGTCCCCCCACCCCCTTTTGCCTATGCCTCATCATCACCACCCAAACCTAAATCAACGTCAATCATGTCCTCATTAATCGCGGTGGATAAAAGCTTGAGTACCTCATCTGAGTAAATCGTATTGTGTTGTATTTGTATCGTTGCGCCCCCGTCTTTTGGTAAGACATCGGAGCCTTGCAATACCCTGAGTGCGGTCTTGTTCCTTAGCTGTCTCATTTGGTATTCCCCGCCTTTATAAGTCAGGTCTTCCGCTAACACCTCCGTGGCCTTCGGCCCCATGAGTAAGACGCTGTTTCTTAGGCTTGAAACAAGCTCTTGTGCTTCGCTTGTGTTCAAAATCCTGCGAACCGTATCACGATGGATGCCCAATAACTTCCCTATCTTGTTCATACTTCGGCCAACCATGCGGAGGCCAACCACACTTGAAATCATTTCAGGGTTATTCACCGGCGAAACTTTGTTGTCTTTGGTTGTGGTATCCTTTGATTTTTTCGTGCTCATAAGCCTCCAAATTACACCCTAACTGCACCCTGCAAAGCATCGGGCACGGTTATATTTGTATTTCAATATGGTTACGCTTAATGACCTTCAGACTATCTCTCCGATTCACCCCGTTTTAGGCCGTTCATTATGTCATCAACCACAGCCCTGATATTTTCTTTTTGGTTCACTTTAAACCCATCCAACCACTGCTCAAACTCTGAACGTTTGACCAAAATCTTGCCTTTCAGTTTGTAATAGGGGAGAGGATTTCGAGCATGCTTCATATCGGCGGATGTCAAGGGAGTTGTCACCTGAGCCATAGCTTAGGCCGCCTTTTTTAAACAGTGCATCTGGCTGGTTTCGTCTTTTTTTTCAGGATTCAGCCAAACTTGATGCACTGGGTTCCAATTACGTATATGTTTTGTC
>JBDRFJ010000048.1:0-2987 GCA_043818915.1 Pseudomonadota bacterium
ACTGTTATGCATAGTGTGGCAGTTGGCACAGGGGCCTGTTACTTTGGCGTGGGCCGAAGGAGAAATAAGAGATGAGAATATAGTAAGTGTAAATATTACTGTTAGAAAAAAACCAAATCTTCGTGCTTTCATAGGCATAGCTTCCAAGGAGTCCTATTTATATATTTATACACTATACTATTCCTTGTGTAAAGCAAGTTTTGTTCCAACTTATAGTCATCACCAACTTATGGGCTAACACCTTAACACATTTATAAATTTTAAATCATATCAAAGTCTTTCATTCTAAAAGCCCTACACAGGGTGACATTTCTTGGTCAACGTGGAACAAAAAATGTTAGACGAGACTTCACCGGGATCAAGCGCAATCGTACTCTTTGTCGGAGTGGTATTTATATCAGTACATTAGCCAATTGTGCTCTATTTGAATGCCAGATAACCAATAAAGCATGAGAAAAGAAAAACCCCCTGAGTTGCAACCAGTTTCTTGTTAAAATACTTTCGTCTTTTTTACACAGAATCTTTAGTGGTTATCTTTTGGTGACTTCGCAAAAGCCTCCTAAGTGGGTTCCTGTTGAAGTCTCTTAATGAAGTCAACTCAGTCCGCCTCAGACAGACCAGGAAATGATCAACAGAGAAAACCAAAGACTTCCACCAGGTCATCAAGTTTAAAGACCAATCAGCAGAAGATCCGTCCGTCAATACACCCCCGCTTTACTTTTCGAAAAGGTAATAATTATCCGGGTCAAACTCAGATTCTGATCCTCTTACCTGGACAGAATTGAACGCTTTGCAAGAGACCTTCTTTATGGTAGAATTTTAGTGACTTCGCAAAAAATCTTTAATGAGCCTATTTTAAACCTAAGTTGAGCGATTTTTGAGGAAGAGATTGGTGCAGATCGAGTCAAAAATCGCTCAATTTAGGTTAAAGACTTTTTACAAAGTCATCAAAATTGGGGGATGCCCGCAGTGATTATCACCAGGGGAGATAACCCCCGGTTCTATCTGATTAACTGAACAGTAAACACGAAGCGTAATAATGATAACATCTAAAAAAGCGGTATGCCTGCTAAGCGGGGGTATCGATTCAACCACGGCGCTTACTATTGCAAAGAATGAGGGGTTTGAAATCTATGCCCTTACATTTCGATATGGGCAACGCCACATCTTTGAAGTGGAACGCGCCCGCACTATTGCCCGGCAATTTGCCGCAAAAGAACATCTTGTACTCGATATTGATCTCGGCGCAATCGGCGGTTCGGCTCTGACATCAACGATGCCTGTACCAAAGGATCGGAAGGCCGAAGAGATTACAAGGGGCATCCCTGTTACCTATGTTCCAGCCAGAAACACGGTCTTTCTTTCATATGCCCTTGCCTGGGCCGAAGTACTCAATGCCGGGGAGATCTTCATAGGAGTGACGGCTGTTGACTATTCCGGATATCCTGACTGCCGCCCGGAATATATCGCGGCCTTTGAGAACATGGCAAATCTCGCCACCAAGGCAACCACGGAAGAAAGGTTAACCATACATATCAATACCCCGCTTATCAATCTAAGCAAGGCTGAGATTATAAAAAAGGGCATTGAACTGGGTGTAGATTATTCTCTTACGCACAGTTGTTATGACCCTGATCACGAGGGGAGGGCGTGCGGCCGTTGTGACAGTTGTCTTTTAAGGAAGAAGGGATTCGAGGAGGCGGGGGTTGTTGACCCGACCATATATTATAATAGTAAAGACCATGTGTGAATTTTGTACAAAACATGGAGACGGAAAGATCTGGTATAAGAATGCGGCAAATTACGCTCAAGATCTCGTTGCCGATTTAAAGCGCAAAAAATATATCCAAGATTTTTTTGAATCTACAATTAATGACGGCTTTAAAACCCTTGGACGTCTCGAGGTTCTTTTTGCCAGGAAGGGACGGCTGCCGGCTTCCATAACAGACAATATGGAGCAACGGGCCAAAATCGAACATTTCGGCCAGGTCCTACCCATGGAGGAGATTAAAGAATTGGTTCTCAAGGCAGAAACCATTACCAGAATGCCATGCGCCTGCCGTTGGGCCGCCCACAAAAAAGAAGTCAGATGCTGTTATGCAATCAGTTACGGTCCTTGTGCCTGGTATGAAGGCCTTGATATGACTTATTTCGGCAAGCCCTCCGATGAGGGTTTTGAATCATTGTCACACCACGAAGCTCTCCATCAGATGGGAAAAATGGAAGAAGATGGCGCAATACATACTATCTGGACCATGTTGACCCCTTTTATCGGAGCAGTCTGTAATTGTACCACTCGTGATTGTATAGCCATGCGAACGCTGTCCGGCATTCGTGTGGAAACCATTGCCAGAGCCGAACATGTTGCCGTGGTGGACAGGGGTCTATGTGAAGGGTGCGGGCTCTGCGCTGAGCGTTGTCAGTTTCATGCAATAGATAGCATTCAGGAAGACGGCAGGACGATAGCCCGGATTGATTCGAAAAAATGTTTCGGTTGCGGGCTATGTCGCAGGGCATGTACTACCGGGGCTCTTTCCCTGGTTTTAAGATAAAAGATGTATGTATGTTGCAGATATGATTTGTGTATTCTAATTTTTTGGGGCTTTTCAATTCCTTCCATACATAGCGAGACTGTCGAAAAAGTCCAAATAATGCTGTTTCACGAAATTCGGGTGTAATAAAATCAGTTAGTTACATATCCAGAAATTACGATTTTAGGGTTTTTCGACAGTCTCAGCAGCTGTACGTAATTTCTAAAATACCAGAATACCAAAAGCATATCGAAACCTCAAACGGATTTTTTCCTTTGCGGTGCCTTACTGCTACTGACTTCGAAATCTTCACAGGAGATTTGTAAGATAAGGAGCTTGGGTTACCGGATGTTGAGGTATCTCACAAGGGCGTCTTTTACGATCCGGGCGTTTTCCAATGCAGAGCCTTTGCTGCTGTCAACGATGATTTCAGCGTCCGGGTTTTCTTCGTACGGG
>JBDRFJ010000049.1:0-2432 GCA_043818915.1 Pseudomonadota bacterium
ATTCTCACATTGAATACAGCATGTTATCCGTATTTGATTTTTGTTCCAAAAAATGAAAAAGTAAAGAAAGAATTGAAACAAATGGCATTATATGAAAAGAAAAAGATCATTTACGAATTCAAATTAAATAAGAATAAAACCGTAATAAAAGGCGAGACCACTCTCGCTTTGCTAAAAAATATATTTGATAAACGAAGTGGAAAAAGATTCGATTGGTCATTCGCTACAAATCAATTGGAAATAAAATTGGATTCTTTTGTTCCGATCTATAAGTGTAGATGGCGGATTGAAACTGGATTTAGAGTTCAGGATGAAGCTCACATAATGTCCAGATCGGTACATGCCAATATTCGTTTCTTTTATTTTGTTTATGAGCAGGTGCTTCAGCTTTTATGGGTTGTCCTTTATAAAGAGGAGGTGAGTTTTAAAGAGTTTTTGTTGGGTTTATATGAATTCTGTAAAAGTAGAAACTCTAAGTCGGAGGGATCATAATTGATGGCCATGCCTTATCCCCAGTAACAAGACATGTAGGCTGGGAGAACATCAGGTACGTCTCTTGGTAGTTTATCCACATCGGTTATTATCTAAGACATTGTTATTAGGAGAGTGGACTATCAACAACCTCATTTTGATTCGGAGATACTGAGAGCACTTCTACGTTACCTTTATGTAATAATAGATGAATCAAGGGTCACAACTGAATCATCTTTTTATGATTCTTAATACCGTAGCAGGCATCTGCCTGCGGCGCATGGTTTAACGACCGAACGCAAAACTTGCGTGAGTCGGATCCGCGAGGGTCTTACGGAGGCACAGAATGAAACACAATTACAAAACAAACCCACATATATTAGACCTTATTTCAGGTCTTAAGAAGCAGTCCCGCGAGAGTGAAGCACCTCTCTGGCGTGACATTGCGCACAGACTTACTCGCCCAACGCGGCAGTACACTGAAGTCAACCTGAGCAGGCTCAACAGGTACACCAAAGACAAAGACCTTGTACTTGTACCCGGAAAAGTCCTGGGAGCAGGCGAAATTAACCACACATTGACTGTGGCTGCACTGGGCTTTAGCGCAGGTGCAAAGGACAAGATAACCGCGGCAGGGGGCTCCTGCCTTACCATCGAGGAACTCATGAGCAAGAACCCCGACGGTGCAAGAGTAAAAATAATGGGGTGAGATCATGGCAGTAATAGACGCAAGTAATCTAATTCTTGGAAGAATGTCAAGTCTTGTCGCCCAGCGGTTATTGAAAGGCGAAGAGATCAATATAATCAATGCAGAGAAAACTATCATCTCTGGAAGGAAAGATACAACGTTCGCGCGGTATCTGAAATATGTCCAGAGAGGCTCGCGAGAATTCGGCCCGCATTTTCCGAGACGGCCAGAGCAGATAGTCGCAAGGACAATAAGAGGAATGATCCCGCATACAACGCTTACCGGAAGGGAAGCGTATAATCGACTTAAAGTATATATAGGTGTACCGCCGGAATTAAGCAAAGAGCAGGCAGGCACGCTTGAAGATGCAAGCATAACACGCCTTTCCACAGCAAACTATACTGTGCTTGGCGAACTCAGCAAGAAGTTAGGTTCAAAATTTTAGGTGTTATATATGAAAATCGTTAATTCATCAGGAAAAAGGAAGACCGCGATCGCTCGTGCAACCATCAGTGAAGGCAAAGGGCGCATCAGGGTCAACAAGAAACCCATTGAGATCATTGAGCCTGAATTTGTGCGGCTCAAGATGACAGAGCCCCTTGAATTTGCAGCTAATGTGCTCCAGAACGTGGACATTGACGTCAACGTTCATGGAGGCGGCATATTCGGGCAGGCAGGTGCGGTCCGTACCGCTATCGCAAGAGGTCTTGTAGAATGGACGAACGATACAGCGCTCAGAGACGCATTGGCACAGTACGACAGAAGTTTGCTCGTCAATGACACACGCTATAAACTCCCCAAGAAATTCGGAGGAACAGGCGCCAGGAAGAGAAGACAGAAATCATACAGGTGAAACATGATTCCGGTACGATGCTTTACATGCGGGAAAGCTATCTCAAGCGTTTGGGATGAGTATAAAAAACGAAGCCAGACAGAAGACCCAGGTAAAGTACTCACGGATCTCGGAATCGACCGATACTGCTGCAGGCGGATGCTGCTTTCTCATGTCGAGCTGGTGGACTTGCTTGCGCCGTACCAGTGAGGAGGGGTTGTAGGGTAGCCTGGTCCATCCTACAGCGTTCGGGACGCTGTGACCTGAGTTCAAATCTCAGCAACCCCATTTACTGGGGCTATGGAAACGAACATGAACCACTCCCGGAGGGACTCCGGGAAAAAAATACCCTGTATTTAAATACGGGAATATAGTAAAAATCGGATTTATTTAACGGACATATGTCGGTACTCGTTTTTGAGGTGATTAGGTGACTGCAAC
>JBDRFJ010000050.1:0-14952 GCA_043818915.1 Pseudomonadota bacterium
CGCCGGAGCCGGAAGAGCAGACGGAAGACAAGCCCGCCAAGCCACGCCGGAAGTTCGGCAAGGGCAACCCGGCCCAGGCGACACTGTTCGACATGGGAGGTGACCAATGAGCAAACACCTTCCCAGCGTGCCGGACGGAGAGTTCCTGCTGTATCAGACCGAAGACGGGCAGGTAAAGCTTGAAGTTCGCCTTCAACATGAGACCGTCTGGCTCACCCAGCAGAAGATTGCGGAGCTGTTCCAGACGACGGTCCCCAATATCAGTATGCACATTCGGAATATTTATGCGGAAGGAGAACTAACCCCGGAGGCAACTATTAAGAAATTCTTAACAGTTCGTCAGGAGGGAAACCGGGACGTTCGGCGTGAGCTGGATTATTACAATCTGGACATGATTATTTCGGTGGGCTACCGGGTCAAGAGTCTGATTGCCACCCGCTTTCGGATCTGGGCCACTCAGCGGTTGAAAGAGTACATTGTTAAGGGCTTTGTCATGGACGATGAGCGGCTGAAGAATCCGCCGGTCAAGGGTTCCGCCGTTCCCGACTATTTCGATGAGATGCTGGAACGCATCCGCGACATTCGCGCCAGCGAGCGACGGATGTATCTGCGGGTGAAAGAAATATTCGCCCTGGCGGCCGACTACGAACCTTCATGGCCGGAAACCACGAAGTTTTTCAGTGTGATTCAAAACAAGCTTCATTTTTCCGCTACCGGCATGACGGCGGCTGAGCTGGTTCAATCCCGTGCGAACTACCAGCTGCCCAATATGGGACTGACGACATGGAAGGGAGATGAAGTCCGTAAAGCCGATGTGGCCACTGCAAAAAACTACCTGAAAGAAGATGAAATTAATGACCTGAACCGAATTGTGGTGATGTGGCTGGATTTTTCTGAAGATCAGGCCAAACGCCGCAAGCAGGTTTTTATGAAGGACTGGGAGCAAAAACTCGATGAGTTTTTGCGCTTCAATGACCGCAAGGTGCTTCCCAATGCGGGCAAGGTGAGTAAGCAGGATTCCGAAGGGCACGCAAAAGCGGAATATGAGCGGTTTGAAATTCGTCGGCGTGCATACAAAGAGTCTATCGGCGAAGCGGAAACCATCAAACAATTAGAGGAGGCTGTCAAGGAATTAAAACAACTGGAAGAATCGCGGGGAACATCAGATAAGGAGGGTTCGCAATGAGCATTCAACAGGTCAACGCCATCAGCAACCGCCTGAGCCTGCGCGCTCCGCAGCGGGATTCGCTGGAGATTCTGGCTCGCGTCTGCGAGGTCACCTCGCTGGGGAAGGACGGGGATTTGGCCCAGGCGCTGGAAACGATCAAGCGTGATTTCCCGACTGTTGAAGATTTCGAGCGCGACTTCCCGTCTCTCTGTTTCGCTATAGCCACGGGTGTGGGTAAGACCCGGCTGATGGGAGCTTTTATCAGCTATCTGTACTTGAGCGAGGGTATCCGGCATTTTTTTGTGCTCGCCCCCAACTTGACGATCTACAACAAGCTGATTGCCGACTTCACACCCAACACGCCCAAGTATGTCTTTCAGGGCATTTCCGAGTTTGCCGTCAATCCCCCGGAAATTATCACCGGAGATAACTACGAGACCGGACGCGGCATTCGTAGCGAATGGCTGTACGATATGGGCGAGGTCCATGTCAATATCTTCAACATTTCCAAGATCAACAGTGAGGTGCGCGGCGGCAAGAGTCCGAGGATCAAGCGCCTGAGCGAATACATCGGGCAGAGTTATTTCGACTATCTCGCCGGGTTGGATGACCTGGTGATGTTGATGGATGAATCGCATCGCTACCGCGCGAGCGCCGGGGTTCGGGCGATTAATGAGCTTAAACCTGTCCTGGGGCTGGAGCTGACCGCCACGCCACAGGTGGAACGAGGCCAGCGGGCCGAGCCCTTCAAGAACGTGATTTACAGCTATCCCTTGAGCAGTGCGATGAACGATGGCTTTGTCAAGGAACCCGCGGTAGCGACGCGAGAGAACTTCGATGCCGCGAACTATTCAGCCGAAGGCCTGGAGAAGGTCAAACTCGAAGATGGGGTTCGGATTCACGAAAACACTAAGGTCGAACTGGAGGTGTATGCCCGAAACAAGGACCGGCAAATTGTCAAACCCTTTATGCTGGTGGTCGCCCAGGATACGACACACGCCGATGCGCTGCGGCAGGTTATGGAGAACGACGATTTTTTCGAGGGCCGATACAAGGGCAAGGTGATCACCGTTCACTCGAATGTGCGCGGCGAAGAGAAAGACGACGTCGTCGAGCAGTTGCTGACCGTTGAGCGCCGGGACAACCCGGTGGAGGTCGTTATTCATGTCAACATGCTCAAGGAAGGATGGGACGTCACAAACCTTTATACCATCGTTCCATTGCGGGCTGCGAACTCCCGGACCCTGGTGGAGCAGTCCATCGGACGGGGGTTGCGCTTGCCCTATGGCAAGCGTGTGGGTATTCCGGCCGTAGACCGCCTGACCATCGTGTCACATGACAGGTTTCAGGAGATTATCGACCATGCCAACGACCCGAACTCGATTATCCGCACCGGTGTAGTCATCGGGAAAGATATCCCCGAGGTGGGCAAGAAGGCGGTGATCGTAGAACCCGAGTTTGAGAAGAAAATCTGGTCGCCTCCGGCACAGGGAGACGAAAGGGAGAAGGCTTCAGAAGGTCGCTGTATCTTCGAGAAACCGGAAGAGCAAGAAGTGGCGAAAGCGACATTCCGGGTTATCCGACAGTATGAACGTCTGCGAGGAAGCGATCAACTTCAGCGCGAAGATGTACAGAAAGAAATCGTCAAGAAGGTTGAAGAAATCGTTCGTCCGAAACAGGGGTCGCTTTTCGACGTTCTCGGCGAAGGGACCGTCGCAAAGATTGTGAAGGAAACCACGGCGTTGTACCAGGACATGTCCATAGACATCCCGAAAATCGTGGTAGTGCCAAAGGGTGAGGTGGTAGCCGGATACAAAGATTTCGATCTGGACACAAGTAACATCAACCTGCAGCCGGTAGCCCAGGACATTCTCATTCAGCACCTGCATGATATGCAAAGATACAGGTTGCGGGAAGGGTCGGGGATCGTTGAGGAGAATCGACCGGATGACTATCTGGTTCGCGGATTGATAGATTTCAATGACATCAGCTATGATGACCATGCGGAGTTGCTCTACAAGCTGGCCGGGCAGGTTGTGGAGCGCCTTCGCTCATACCTGTCCGAAGAAGAGGACGTATTGAATGTCCTGCAGTACCACCAGCAAACTCTTGTAAATTTGATCCACTCGCAGATGCAGAACCATTTCGTGGAGTCGGCTACGTCTTATGAGGCTCATGTCACCAAGGGATTTCGCACTTTACGTCCCAACAGCTACACTGCCGGCGCGGATGAAGCAATTCGTGACTTCAGGATGCCAATCCGCGAAGGCGAGAAGAACCGAATCAAGGCCATGCTTTTCGGCGGATTTCGCAAGTGCTTGTATTCGCTGCAGAAGTTTGACTCCGACCCGGAGCGACGATTTGCGGTAATCATCGAGAACGATGAAGATGTCCTCAAGTGGTTCAAGCCCGCCAAGGGTGATTTTCAGATTCAGTATAGTCATGATGAATCATATGAACCGGATTTTGTTGTTGAGGCCAAGTCTGGGAAATTCCTCTGTGAGCCCAAGCGAGCCAACGAGATTACCGATGACGTTGTTCAGGCAAAGGCCAATGCAGCGGCCGTGTGGTGCAAACATGCCACGGTCCACGCGAACACCTATGGCGGTAAGCCCTGGACTTATCTTCTGATTCCACACGACCAGATATCCGAGCAGATGACATTATCAGGAATGGCTGCCAGATTTACATATCGGGGGGAGACACATAGGCATCAAACTTCTGGATCACATAATTTTCAATCATAAAGGCTATTACAGCTTTTTGGACCATAGGGAAATATGAGAAGCTCTATGCAATAAAAGTGAGGCTGGTCTCAACATTTGACATGAGAAGTATCGAACACATGGTGTCGTGTCTTGGACGGTGAATAACAGGTACTGATTTTATTAAAAAAGCAAAGATAAGGGCTGTTGAGATATGAATTCTTTAATGGCCTTTTTTCTTTTTTGGGTGGCGATAGAGTGCAGAGAGAAAAAGGGGTCGTAATTATATTGTGAAAACTCAAAGTTTAACTTGAGATTTTCACAAAATTATTAATTCGGGAGATAAAAAAGAGTGAAAAAGGGACTCTTACTTCTCCACCGCCCGTGCCAATGTCAGCACATCGACCACTGCAGCCCCTCCTTTCATCAAAACACGCGCGCATTCGTTCACTGTGGAGCCGGTGGTGTAGACATCGTCCACCAGGAGGATTCTCTTGTCTTTAATTGTCTCCGGAGATTGGAGTTCGAACGCCCCCCGGATATTCTTTTTGCGTTCCTTTCTGCCAAGGTTTGTCTGAGGGACTGTCTTTTGAGGCCTTTTCAGCACGAGAGGGTCATAGGAGATGTTTTCTGCCTCAGCCCACCTGGCGAACAACAAAAGGGTTTGGTTGAACCCTCGCTCGCGAAGGCGCTGGATATGGAGTGGGACAGGGATTAGCAGGTCGATCGAGTGTTTGTCCCAAAATCGAAAAAAGGTCTCCCTTAGGAGCGCTCCTAACGGTTTGGCAAGACGGGTCTTTTTCCCATATTTTAAAAGATGGATTCCCTCCATGAGGGTCCCGTCATATACACCCGAGGCCCGCGCCATCTGAAAGTATTTTTTGTGTTCAATACAATCACCGCAAAGGTGGTCCTCCCCACGGCGCGAGATAAACGGCAGACCGCATCGGACACACAGTGGGGAGTTTATCGTGTGGATTTCTTTGCGGCAGGATGCGCAAAAATAGGGAGCAGTGATTTGCTCGACAGCACAGAGAGTTTGACTCTTATTAAGAGAATCAAACCGGTGACTTGTGCCGCAAAGAAAGCAGGTAGGCGGAAAGACCGTATCCAAAAAGGTACGACCGAGCCTTTGGAGAGGTTTAAGCAGCATCAAAGGCGTTCGATAATCGCGCTTGCGAATTCTGAACACTTTACCTCTTTGGCGCCTTCAATCTGACGTGCAAGGTCATAGGTGACCACGCGATCCGCTATTGTCTTTCGTATGGCTTCCCTTATCTGTTCCGCTCCTTCATGCCATCCGAGATAATCGAGCATCATGGCGCCTGAAAGAATTAACGAGCCGGGGTTTACCTTGTCCTGGCCGGCATATTTGGGAGCGGTGCCGTGGGTTGCTTCAAATACGGCGCATTCGTCTCCTATGTTGGCGCCGGGGGCCATTCCAAGGCCTCCTACTTGCGCGGCAAGGGCGTCGGATATATAGTCGCCGTTCAGATTAGGAGTAGCAATTACCTGATATTCATCAGGTCGGAGAAGGACCTGCTGGAACATCATATCCGCAATCCGGTCTTTGATAACGACCTTTCCTTCGGGACGCTCGCCGTTATATTTATCCCATAGGTCAGCTTCTGTTATGGTTTTATCGCCAAACATCTCTTCGGCAACCTCATAACCCCACTGTTTGAAGGCGCCTTCAGTGAATTTCATGATGTTGCCCTTGTGCATCAGAGTTACGCTTTGAAGACCTTGCTCCAAGGCATAACGAATGGCGCTGGCCACTAACCGTTTTGTTCCGGTTTCGCTGATCGGTTTGATCCCGATGCCGGAATCTTTTCTGATGTCGATTCCCATATCAGATTTTAGGAAGGCGAGGATCCGTTCGGCTTCCGCGGTCCCTCTTGCCCATTCGATACCGGCGTAAACATCTTCGGTGTTTTCCCTAAAGACTACCATATTTACCTTTTCCGGATACTTCATGGGGCTTGGCACCCCCTCGATATATCGAACCGGACGCACACAGGCATACAGCTCAAGCTTTTGCCGGATGGCCACGTTTACGCTTCTAAATCCTTTCCCCACCGGCGTGGTTAAAGGCCCCTTGATTGCCACCACATATTCCTTTATCGCCTCCAGCGTCTCATCGGGAAGCCAGCTCCCTGTATGTTCAAACCCTTTTTCTCCGGCAAATATCTCCAGCCAGGATATTTTTTTTGTTCCACCATATGTGCGTTCTATCGCGGCATCCAGAACACGCACGGTAGCCGCCCAGATATCAGGCCCAATTCCGTCTCCTCCAATAAATGGGATGACGGGGTGATTTGGTACATTCAGGGTTCCATCATTGTTTACGGTAATTTTATTATCTATATTTTTCGTTTCCATAATACTCCTTTGACTGAAACTGATTATTTCACCGCAAAGAACGCAAAGGAAAGTCTAAGGTGATAAAAGAAGATAAATCTTAAGGTCCAGATTCTGAAATTGGAATAAAGGGAATGGTAATAGGCTTTTAAAACTTTGCGTTCTTTGCGCCTTTGCGGTGAGCTATTTCACACAGAGGTCTGTGCAAGGACTTCATTGTGCAACAGACTCTCCTGATCGGGTTTGATTTTTACCCGAATTTTTGGCTACGTAAAGGGCCTTATCAGCCCTTTCAAAAAAAGTTCCAGGCGTATCAGTCTTGTTAGCCGTTGCCACTCCTATACTTATAGTTATTTTTATTTCTTTCTCCTGATACCGAAGGTTGTTCTTTTCGATCATTTTTCGCATCCTTTCAGCCGATATTAAGGCCTGCTCAAGATCGGTATTGGGGAGAATCACTATTAATTCGTCGCCTCCATAACGCGCCGGGACATCCACATTTCGGAAAATTGTTTTTGTGCCCTTAGCAACTTCTTGGAGCACCATGTCTCCTGCCTTGTGGCCAAAGGTGTCGTTAATGGTCTTAAAATCATCGATGTCAAAGAGCACGAGAGAAAAAAGAGTATCATATCTTTTAAAAATATTCCACTGTTTGTTAAATTCTTCCTGGTATCCTCTCCTGTTGAAAACGCCGGTCAATTCATCGTATAGTGAAGATCTAAGAAATTCTTTGGACTTTTCTTCCATTAATTTCGCTTCATTTTGGGCCAGGTTTACCTGATGTTCTATTGCCTCGAGCTGCTTTTGAATCTGGCGATATCTTTGCTCATCGAACCCTTTTTTATTATTGATCCCGTTGGTGATGTTTTCTAATTTTTCAAAGATTGGATCTTTAATCTTTGTCAAGTCATCAGCCACCAGAAAACTCTTTCCCATGTCCTTTAATTCAGATTCGAGATAGGCATTGAACTCGATATCTGATTGATGCTTTGCTTGTTGGGTGGCCAACATGTTTTTGATGTCCGTCTCTGTCTTGACCAAGCCCGCGACCAGTTCATCTACAAATGATTCTATTTCAGGATGGACTCTATACAGCCTGTCCTTGAATTCCTGAACAATGCTTCTGATCTTGTCGATATATTTTGGTATAAAGGTTGCGGAAAAACTCTTGTGAATCTCATCTTGAAGCGTCTCTAAGCCCTTTCTCAGGTCGTTGTCTCCGATCATTTTCAACTTAAAGATGATTTCATTCAAGACTTCAAAAGCGGTCATGCTTTTTGGTCTTCCAGGGTTCTTTTTTTCGCTAATTTTACTCATGCCCACTCTCCCTAAAACAGTGTCGGCGCTTATTTGGATTTATGGATGCAAAACTTGACAGTAGGAGGCTGTCCGAAAATTTTGTCTCGTGCTCACTCTTTTTCGTTACGGACATAATTCTCGGACAGCCTCCTAGAGATTACATTTTTAGGTATGTTATTATTATTTAACAAATTTTATCACAAAAAAATAGAAAAGCAATTACAAATACTGTTGCTTCCACAACACCAGTGGATGTAAGACGTCTATCTTCTTTGTTGTTTTGATTCGCTGTATCCCTTCTTGCAACTGCAGGAGGCATCCGGTGCATCCAGTTACGATTTTGTCCGGCTGGGCCTGTTCTATTTCAGACATCCTGCGGTCAAGGATTTGCATGGAAAGGGAATAGTTAAAAAAATTGAATGTGCCACCGTGGCCGCAGCACTGGGTAGAAAGTTCAACCAGCTCAATTCCCGGGATGACGCTCAAAAATCTCATCGGGGCCTCGACAACTTTTTGCTTAATTCGAAGATGACATGGATTATGATATACCACACGAACAGGAGAACCTTTTGAGATCTGTTGCCGGGTGGGACCTAATTTATCATATCCGACCACATCGACTAAAAAGGAGGTTACATCCATGACTTTTTCAGAGAACTTTTCCGCCTGTCGTCGCTCCGTCTCTGTTTCGAAAAGTGTTGGGAAAGCTTTGAGTTGGGCGCCGCAGGAGGCACAGGTAGTTATGATATAGTCAAGCCCTTGGCCAGAGAAAAGATCAATGGTGCGCTTTGCCAGATCAACCGCCCTTTTCTGGTCTCCAAGGCTGTAAGCCATGAGCCCGCAACATCCCTGTTGTTCAGGGATAAACGGTACTATGCTTACTTCTTTTAGAATATCGAGCAGGGCGCGTCCTGTTTCGGGAAAGAGATAATTGGTGCCGCATCCGACAAAAAAACCAACCCGTATTTTTCCGCTAGCATTCTTTTCGTCCGGGAGACAACCTTCAAGAAAGGGAGAGGCAGAAATCTGAGGGATGATAGATCGGTGCGTAAAAAACGAGAGGGGGAACCTCAGGTGAAGGCCGCTCGATTCAGGGACCTTCTTGCAAAGGAGTTTTTCAAGTAGAGCACTTTCCTTAATAAATACATTGTGGCTCAGGTCTTCTGGGGTTAGGGCCTTAAGGAGACTTTGAGACATGCCCGGTTTGTGTTTTAAGAAGTCTTGTTGTCGTCCGTATTGGATCAATGTATTGGATTGCACACTATTGGCGCAGACTTCAGCACAGGCGCCGCACGAAAGGCAACGCGAGAGGATCTCTGATACACCGGAAGAGAGATCCAGCCTTCCAGATTCTACTTCCCGCAAGACCGCCAATTTCCCGCGTGCCACATCAGTCTCCAAGCGTGTGGTCTGATAGACAGGGCATACACTCATGCAGGCCCCGCATTTTATGCATTGTTTAAGAGCTTTTTTATAGTCAAGCATGTTGTCGATGGACTATACTGGAAATATTTTTCCGGGGTTCAGAATATTGTTCGGGTCAAATGCCTTTTTGATCCGCCTCATCAGGTCTATCTCAGCTTCTGACATTTCAAGACGGATAAAAGGGAGCTTAGTGATACCTACGCCGTGTTCTCCTGAAATAGTGCCCCCTAATTCAACAGTATATTTAAAGAGTGTTTTTACGGCAACATTAGCTTTTTTAAGTTCTGATGTTTTACTTTTGTCGAGCATAATATTAAAATGGATATTTCCGTCGCCCGCGTGCCCGAAACTTACCATGGTGAGGCCGGTTTTGTTACGCAGTTCATCAATCTTTTTTACGAGATCCGGAACCTTGCTTCTTGGAACCACTATGTCCTCGTTGATTTTGTCAGGATTCAGTTTAAAAAGGGCCGGAGAGATGGCCTTTCGTGCCTTCCATAGGTCGACCGCCTCTTTGGGGGTTTTAGCTTTTTGAACCGAGCGGGCTCTATATGACAGACATAGAGTGCACAGTTTTGATATCTCCATGTCGGCCATTTCCTTGGGGCCGTCTGTTTCAATAAGGAGGATAGCTCCAGCGTCCACGGGAAGGCCTATGTTAAGATATGACTCTGCGCATTGAATGGCGGATTGGTCCATATATTCCAAAGTTCTTGGTATGCTCCCGGATCGTATGATGCCGGAGACAGTTCGAGCGGCATCCTCAATATGGTCAAAGACTGCTGTCATAGTGCATACAGTTTCGGGTAGAGGAAGAAGGCGGAGGACAATTTTTGTAATAACTCCCAATGTCCCTTCTGAACCAACCATCAGCCGTGTCATGTCATAACCGACCACGCCCTTGGTTGTTTCAACACCTGTGTGTATGCAATCACCTGTAGGGAGTACTACGGACAACCCTAAGACGTAATCCTTAGTAACTCCATACTTTACCGCTCTGGCCCCTCCCGCGCATTCAGCCACATTTCCACCGATGGTCGAATATGCAGCGCTGGAAGGATCAGGTGGATAAAAAAGCCCTTTTGCTTCCACTGCCTTTTGGAAGTCTCCTGTGATAACACCTGGTTCTACTTCCGCCACCATGTTGTCTGCGTCTATGCGAAGTGTTTTGTTCATTCGCGTCATTACCAGTACCACCCCACCAGTTATTGCCAAGGCTCCGCCTGTCATACCGGTGCCTGCCCCCCTGGGGACCACAGGAAAACGTTCTTCGTTGGCAAGACGCATGATGGCAGCAATTTCTTCCATTGTCTCGGGGAAAACAACTGCTTCGGGCATGTATCTTAAGTTAGTAGCGTCATAAGAATAACAGATCAGATCAGTTTCAGAATCCGTGCAATGTTTTCGTCCAACGATGGACCCAAGTTTTTTGAAAATCGATTTTTTCATTAATGCCTGCACAAAAAAGAGGGTGATATTTCACCGCAAAGGGGGTAGGGATAAACCCGAATATCGAATATCGAATATCGAAATCCGAAACAAATCCTAAATTCAAATATCAAATTTTCTAAACCTTATTTAGTATTACGCGGTACCCTATTCCTTGCAAACGAAGAGTACGATCTTCTTGTTTCGGATTTTGTATTTTGGTCATTTGCATTTGTTTCGAATTGAGCGCTGACGCTTCACTTCGTGCCGTACTTCGGATTTCGAATTTATTAACCTTTTTTACTACTTCAGGTCTTCCTTTGTACTCTCCGCGCCTGGTTTGCGGTGAGGTCAACGAGGGATCCAAGACCTGTAAGGTTAATTAACACAGCGCTGAAGATTTTAAAACCGAAAAGAGTAAGATTAAAGGAGAGGGTTAAGAGAGACGTTTTTCAAAGGTCTCTAAGAAACGTCTTTTTCTAACTTTTCGGATAGAAATTGAATGTGCCTGGAATCAGGTCCTTTTTTCTTTAAAAGACTTTCGACGGCTTCAATTGAGTGAAGGGTTGTGGCATGGTAGCGGTTAAATGCCTTGCCTATGGCCTGAAGAGAGAGGTTGGTATATCTTCTGGACAGGTACATGGCAATTTGACGAGGTCGTGCGATAGGTCGCTTGCGGGAACGCGAGACAAGGTCTTCCAGCGAGACCTTGTAACACTTACAGACCAGTTTTTGGATCTCCTGCATGGTAATCCGGCGCTGTTTTTTGGAAATATTTTCCACAACGGTTGTGGCTAAAGACAAATCAATTGGAAGATTGAGGAGAGACGATTTGGCCAAGATCCCAATTATTCCGCTTTCCATTTGGCGTACATCGCCGGTTAATTCGTCAGCAAGAAAATGTATAACATCCTCTGGGAAAAAGGTGGATTCATTCTCTACCTTTTTGGAAATGATCCGGACGCGGGTTTCATAATCGGGGGGACTCATGTCAGAGATAATGCCGGATGTAAGACGAGATTTGAGATTTGCATTCATCTTTGGAATCTCATCTAATGGGTAACTGCTTGTGAAGATGAGTTTTTTGTTGGCATTTAAAAGGGCATCGAGAGTAAAGGCCAGTTCGTCCTGTATCTTTTCTTTGCCGCTCAGAAACTGAATATCTTCCAAGAGAAGGAGATCGCATTGGTTGCGGTATTTTTTTTTAAATTGTTCAATATTGCCCTTTTTAAGAGAGGAGATCATTTCATTTGTAAAATTCTCTGCCGTAACATAACAGATGCGGGCTTCAGGGATTTTTTGTAATAGGTGGTTCCCTACCGCGTGGGAAAGGTGACTTTTGCCTAAGCCGGTGTCAGCCAGCAAAAACAGGGCGTTGTGATAACGGCTTTTTCCGTTTACCAATGTAAGCGCGGCTGTGTAGGCGAAATCGTTAGACGTTCCTACTACAAATCGGTCAAAGGTAAAATCAGAGCGTAAGGGGCGAGAAACCCTTTGTTGCGGAGATGGAATGTTCGGGAGGAGAAGCTGCGGGTCAAGTGCATGGGGAGATTCCTCGATTTTAAGTGGATTTTTTATTTTTAGTTCGATTCGAGTTCCCTTCCCCAGAATTTTTTCGACTTCTTGTCGTATGAATCCCATGTAGTTCGCAATAATCCATTTTTGCGAGAAAGAGTCAGAGCACGTAATTACGAGGTCTTCTCCACTCTTTTCAGACAGCCTGAGAGGATCGATCCACAGCATGTAGGTGCTGTGTGGAACCTTCTGGTGTATGGACGTTTTTATTTTATTCCAGGTAGCCTGCATAGCAATATATTTCTATCGTAGTGGTCTCAATTTTTTAAAAAATTGAGTTAAATATTATACAGATAATATTAATGTTAATTAACATTAATTAACGATTATTAGCAATATAAGGGGGAATCAGAGAATTTCCAAAAAAGATGCTGCTTATTTAATTTGTTCTGATTGACTTGTCAAATCACAAGGCAGACTATTTTTTAATGGCTTGTGAAATAGTTACCAGCAAATGGTAACCTATTAAAATCAAAAACGATATTTTTTATAAGTTTTGTAAGGTCTATAATTTTCAGCCCTTTTTGAATTAGCATTTGTTCAAGTATTTTGAAAGGGTTGTCCCGATTCGTGGAAATTGTTCAGAACTTTTTTATCTTAGAATATCTTTTATTTTCTCCGATTTTCTTGATTTTTGAATAAAAAATGTGATCATGATACGAAAGAGTGTAACCGCATGGATTTACATTGGATCTTGTTGCCAAAATGGCAATTTTTTTGTTGCCAAAATTCTTTTTTTGATTGTTTAGAAAAAAGTGACTACTCAAGCGAATTGAAGGCTTTTTGCGAAACCATCTTTTTTTGAGGTTGAAAAAAGGGGTCGTTTTTGACATATTTTCTTGCTTGTGTAAGATACATAAACAAAGAGGGTTCATCTGGGGTACTATATAATTTTGAAGCCAATACACTTCAACAGGGTGGTAATAATGAAAAAGATGACTGTTGCTCTTCTTTCCGGTGGTATTTCACCTGAACGCGAGGTTTCTCTTAAAAGCGGTGATGAAGTTTTTAAGGCATTAAACAAGGGGAAATACGAAATTAGACGGTATGATCCTGCAACGGATCTCCCGCGCTTGGTTGCGGACGCTCCTGAGATTGATATCGCGCTGATCATTCTGCATGGTCCTTTTGGAGAGGATGGAACTATACAGGGTTTTTTGGATATGCTTAATATCCCGTATCAGGGCTCAGGTGTTTTAGGTAGTGCGCTTGCTATGGATAAGGCGGTTGCCAAGCGTCTCTACAAGGATGCAGGACTCTTAGTCCCCCCCTTTAAGATTTTGAAACGAGGAATGTCCTATGAGTCCAGGGAGATAGTCAAAGAGATCGGCCTACCCCTCTTGACCAAACCGGCCTCTGGTGGTTCAAGCATTGGTATGCACCTTGTTTCTGTTGAAGCAGAGCTTGAAGGGGCCATGAAGGATGCCTTTCGCTACGATTCCACAGTTATAGTAGAAGCGTATATCAAGGGTCGGGAGATTACGGGGGCGGTCCTCGGTAATGAGGCCCTTGAACTCCTTCCAGTTGTTGAGATTATTCCCAGTTCCTCCCAGCCGTTTTTTGATTACACGGCAAAATATGATACGACCGGAGCAACCCGCGAGATATGCCCGGCCCCAATTGATGATACTTTAGCTGAACAGGCCCAACAATATGCTGCAACAGCACATCGCGCACTATGTTGTGAGGGATATAGTCGAACTGATATGATTGTTCAGGATGAAAAAATTTTTATTTTAGAGACCAACACAATTCCAGGCATGACATCAGTGAGCCTCTTTCCGCTTGCAGCCAAGACCGCCGGGTTGACCTTTGGGCAGCTCCTTGATCGTTTAATCGACCTGGGGCTGGAAAGCCATCAGAGGGATAAAAGAGATGATAATTCGTAACAGTAGAGAGTTAAAGGATCGCTACGATGAACTGAAAGCCGGAGATGTTTTTTTAGGGGTTCTCAGCTACAAGGGTTTGAGAGATCGGGCTTTCATAGATCTTTTGGAGAGAGGGGTTCGATTATTTCCATCTGCGTCAGCACAAACAGTGAGTTCCTCAAAGGTTGCCCAGGCATTAGTTTTACGTAAATGGATGCTTCCCCATACACTTGTCATACCCAGCAGGCTCAGCCTGATGCATGCTATAGGCTACTTTAACCGTCACCAGATTGAACGGGTCGTGACCAAAGAAGACCACCTCGATTGCGGGTATGGGATCCATTATTGGAACAACATTGAGGAGGTTTATAATCAGAGGACGCTCCAATCACTGCCATATCCCTTTGTGGTACAATCATTTATTGACGACTATACGGATATTCGCATAGTTATTGTAGGAGATTATATAGAAGCTTACACACGTGAAAACCAGTATAATTTTAGGAACAATATATCTGCCGGCGGGTCAAGCAGACCCTATAGTTTAAACAACAGCCAGTTGGACCTTTGCCGAGAGGTAATGGAACGGGGGAAGTTTCCGTATGCCCATATCGATTTGTTAATTACCCCTGATGGGAACAATTATCTTTCGGAGATTGCGCTGGACGGTGGCCTAAAAGGGGCCAAGACGGACAGGGACACGCTTTGTAAATTAAAAGAAGAGATTCTGAAGCGGTTGAGCGGAGAGTATGGCGCAGAGAACAGATAATAGAAAGCAGAGAGCAAGGCGGAGGATCTATTTGGCGTATTTATGCATCGGTTTTTCTTCTCCCAGGATATCTGTGGCCACTACGACGTCCTGGGTAAAATTCTTGGGTACTCCGCCACCTACCACCATGATGATACCGGTGTCTTTTACGGCAAGTTTGATCTCTGTCAGTTCACGGAAATCGCAAACAGAATCGATGGTCAGATGTTCTTCGACAGCGCCAAAAGCGCCAGGATGCATGCTACGTTTCATAAGAGATTCCTATGCTTGTGATGCAATTCTGACGGTAGCAGGAAAGGCCATGCCGCGTTCCTGAACGTGGACCACAGGGGACTTCGATTGGAAGAATTGGAC
>JBDRFJ010000051.1:0-62302 GCA_043818915.1 Pseudomonadota bacterium
GGAATACCCTCACCCTGGGCGGAGAAGTTCAAAGACAGGGTATTGACTACGCCATAGAAAACCCTGATGGTAGTGCGGTTAACGTTAATGAAGACGTGGATACCTCCAGTGCTTATGTGCAGGATGAGATCACCCCATTCAAGGCTGTCACCATTGTTGGAGGTCTCCGTTATGACGATCATTCCACCTTCGGAAGCGAGGTAAATCCTAAATTAAGCCTCATGTATCAATTTTCTGAAGATACAACCTTCAGGGCCTCGGCAGGCAAGGCATTCAAATCACCCACCATTCGTCAACTTTACTATGATGCTCCATACAACCATGGCACTTTCTACTGCCAGTCGAATCCGGATTTAGATCCGGAAAAGGCTGTTGGATATTCCGCAAGCGTGGAACAGTGGCTGCTCGGCCGGCGTATTATGGTCAACCTGGGGTATTTCCGTAATGACGTGGATGACATGGTGGTCAGAGAAGATACGGGCACCCTGTATAATGGCCTTCCGCTATTGATTTACAGGAATGTGGAGAAGGCTCATACACAAGGGGGTGAGGTGCTGTCCAGGGCATATCTGACCGAAGAATTTTCCGCTGCCCTATCGTATACCTATACGGAATCGGAAAATGAGGAAACCCACAAAGACCTGACCTATGTTCCCGAACACAGTCTTAGTTTTTCGCCTGCGTATGAACTGCACAAATACGGTTTGGGCACGAGTGCTACTATCTCATACATCGGCAAACAATACACAAATTCGGACAACACCGCTCAAATCGATGAGCATACCGTCGTAGATGCGAAAATCTATAAACATCTTTCCGGCAAGGCCAAGCTCTCTTTTGAGGCGGACAACATTTTTGACTCTGATAAAGGTGATGAAGGTAATTTCCGCACCGGGAGAACTTTTACGGTTAAATTAGATGTTCTATTTTAATTTGTTAAACAGGAGGAAAAATATCATGAAAAAAAATGTATTCAAACGTTCTTTGGTTGTTTTTTGGGCATTTGCTTGTTTATTTGCTTATTCCGGCCTGGTGGAGGCCCATGACCTATGGCTTAATATTGATAATCATTATCCGGAGGCGGGGGGGAAAACCAATGCAAAGGTTGTATTCGGCCATAATTTCCCTTACTACGATATATTAATTTCCAACGAAGACCTAAGTGAGTTTTGCTACTTATCTCCTGCTGGCAAAAAGATTAACATTACAAAGACATGGGAAGAAATAAAGGGGGAGAGCTACGGGCGACCGGCAGGTGCCCGGGGAGGCTCGATCACCCTCGGCCAAAAAGGGACCTATATAGTTGCCGCTTCCCGGAAGAGAAAAGGGGATAAGGAACATGTGGCATCAGAAAAGTATGCTAAGTCCATTATAACCGTAGGTGAAGGGAGCGAAAACATCAGCCAAACCTTTGGCCATCGAATCGAGATTGTACCTCTAAAAAATCCTTCAGAGGTAAAGGCAGGGGAGTCTTTTTCCGTGAAGATTCTGTTTGAGGGCAAACCCTTATCGACATATGTTTACGCCACCTACGCGGGATATTACTCTGAAGATGAGCCATTTCCATTCTTTGCTAAAAGCGATGAAAAAGGAATAGCCTATGTAAAGATCAGTAAACCTGGAATATGGATGGTAGTAAGCAATCATAAGGTGGACTTTTCCGCGTCATTAACCTTTGAAATAAAATGAAACTGTTAAATCTTTATAAAATGCTTTTAATTTTAGGGCTTTGTATGGCTCACAGCCCCCTCTATGCCCATGGCATCAAATATTCGCTCGGTTCCGGCGGGGTTGTGGTCCATGCCGCTTTTGACAATAATCAACCCGCCGATGGAATGTTTGTAGCCGTCTTTGCCCCGGGATTATCCGACAAATTTCAGACAGGGAAGACAGATCTAAACGGACGGTTTGTGTTTTTCCCGGACAGACCCGGGGATTGGGAGGTCCTGGTATTTGATCAAATGGGGCATCGTTTGGCAATCAAGATCCCTGTAAATGAGGCCATGAAGGTAGAAGGGAAAAAACAGGAGTACCCTCTCCCTTTGTATTTGAAAGTCGTGACGGGGATAGCTATTATCTTTGGCATTTTTGGTCTTATTTGTATGTTGAGATTCACTTGCCAAAAAAGTGATCATAAAACTTCGTTTCTTTAGATGCTACGCATCCCTGGAGTTTCCGGGAATTTCTACATCTGCCATCTTCAAGGCTCTAAGAAGGGCAACGGCGAAATAATTCAAAAAAATACAAAATTACCCTTAAGGAATCTACTTAATATCCTCCCAGCAAGATTCTCCAAGTCTTGGTATAAAATCTGCTCTCCTTCCAATTCTTGAATTGATCGGTTTAAGATCCTTACACAAACAGAGATCTTTGCAAAACTGCCATTTTCCCGTGATGCAGCGTCAGGCTTCAAATTTTGGCACGCAGTGAAGCGTCAGCGCTATCCTCGAAATACCTAATGTATTCCTCCGGTTAATCCCGCCAAGGCGGAATCACCTTCCTTGCCTGACAAAAAAATGTCACGTTTTTCAAAGGTCTCAAGCGATCCCATGAGTTCTATTATTTAATAGTTTGCGAATCAATACCGATGTGTTAATTAACAACAAAAAATAAAGGAGAGGCTGGAACTTGGAGCATACTATTACTGTATTAAAGGTTAACAACTTAAATCTGCTACACAATAGGATGAGAAGCGGAATGGTCAATATTCGAGTGGATACCAAGGTGGGGTCCTGCTCCGAGTCTCCAGATGAATATGGCATTGCCCATTTTTTAGAGCATATCATGTTTAAGGGGACAATGAAAAGAGCGGCCAAGGATATAAAAAAAGATGCCGCGAGAATCGGTGGCAATCTCAACGCGTGGACTTCATTTGATCAGACCGTTTACCATATAACCGCGTTGAAGGAAGAATTTGAACGTGCTTTTGAGCTTCTGTCAGACCTTTTTTTAAACCCGATATTTCCTGAAAAAGAGATTGAGAAAGAGAGGGTCGTCGTAATTGACGAGATTCGTCGATCAGAAGACCGACCTGCAAGTCTGTTGCACCACAAGATGTCGGGAAGATTTTGGTCGCATAATATTGACCATAGGATCTTGGGTCTAAAGGAGAATATAGAGAGGATAACAAGAGACAAGATCATCAGCTGGCGTAATAGGTACTATTCAGGCGAAAATATTCAGATTGCCGTTGCTGGTGATATCCCCGACCAGAAGGTGGCCGATGCCGTCAATCGATATTTTTTCTCAAGCCATGAGACTGAGAAGGTGGTCTACCCTGATGTAACGTTTAGGGGCGGGGGGGATGACTTTTACAAAAGCGGTATTACTGCGACCTATTTCTTCATGGGATATCCCGCGCTTCCCAGGGAGCACAAAGATCACTTTAAACAGAAGGTGATGGCTTATGTCTTGGGAGGACATGCTTCCTCATTGTTGTTTGAACGTATAAGGGAAGAGATGGGATTGGTTTACGGGATCGGGTCCGGACTATTAAATGTTGATGCCTTCAATACATTGGCTATTGGTACGAGTTCTAAACCGGACGATATAGATGTAATCGAAAGAGTTATAAAAGAGATGATAGAAAAGTTGTGTTCCTCCAAGATTTCCGAAGATCGCTTGACCATGGCAAAAGCATCTATGTTAAGTTCGATAAGGATGATTGCAGAGTCCCCGGTTGGGATGAACCAGATCGTTGCGTCGGGATACTTGAAAGGGGAATCCGAGAATATGTACAAGAGGTTCAATCGGGAGATTCCAAAAGTTACGCGAGATGATGTATTGTCAATAGCCCAGGAAACATTTAAAGCAACACCATACATCGGAAGACTGTGGCCCGAATAACGTTCTGGCTTGACATATTTTAAAGATATGTTTTACGTAATGAGATATGGAAGAAGGCTATGCTATTGCGAATGCTATGGATCTTTTTGGTGTTTCACGCCGGAAGATTCAACAATGGATTTCAGACGGTTTTATAACAGTCGATACGAATCCGAAATCTCGCAAACGCCTTTCAAAGAGCAATCTTATAGAAGTTGGCGTTCTTAAGCAACTGGATCAATACAATTTTTCCATAGAATATCTAAAAGAGGTGTGGCCTAAAATTCAGCCTATCTTGTCCCGGCCTCCTGCTGCGCGGCCCGATCACAAAGAATGCCTTTGCATAGCATTGACAGCCTTTGATTCCCCACCGAGATTGATGGATTTGACCGATATGGAGGGCCTCGATTTTTTTATAGACAAACTGGAAGATGAATTTATAGATTTTTCCGATTTTGTTGAGGTGTCCTTGATTAACATTAATAGGATTAAGCGGATAGTACAGGAAGTTTTGATGGTTTCGTAAAAAGGATGGATTGGTTGTGTCATATTTTGTTAAAAGAACCGCGTTTTTAATTCTTCTTGCTTCTCTTCTCTTGGGTTGCAATCAGCCTTCTTCTCCTGTTTTCAAAGAAGAAATAGGAGGCCTGAAGCTTGTTCGATTGATTACCGGTGAGGACGCCGTACTTGCCATAAACAACCTCCACGGAAAAGAGATCGATATAATAAAGGGGATGATCGCTTGCTACCAGGGAGAAAAAGAAAAAGCAACGATGTGGCTTTCTGAGTCGGCAAGTGAGAATGATGCCATACAACAGACCGCTGATATGATACGCAAGATGCGAGACAGCAAAAAAACGCCTTTCAGTAATTATGCAGAGATAGATCGGAGCGGGATGAAGATATATTCATTTATGGGGATGGGTCAGCAGCATTATATTTTCAGGGTCCAAAAAAGTATCTATTGGATATCGGCCAACCCCGGTACGATTGATAAGGTCTGGGAAGGGATGGTTAAATAACCGTTCTATTCTGTTTCATAAAATGACTGGATGCTGCTCTTGTTAAGGCCTACATGTTTCAACTTTCGTGCAACCCCATTTTTTACGATGGTGGCATTGGTAAGGTTGATAAACATTTGAACCCCATCATTCATTTCGTCTGAGAGCCTGCGATTTCCCTTGATGGTTACCTCCCCTATGATATGTTCTCCGGTGGTGGTAATAAGTTCTATCTTTTTCTTTTTTGCTTCTTTTTTGATCTTTTCGAACATTGGATCTAACATGCCGGACTTGCCCTCCTCATTAAGTATTTATGGTTCTTCTCCCAATTAGTTGTAGTATTTATTAACTCTTCGTATAGTTACGAACATATCTTTAATCTTAATTGAGTTAAAGCTCAATTTGTCAAATGTCCGTTGTCCGTCGCATCCCTTTCCCCTTGACATTCATCGACATTTTTGGGTTAATCGTCATTGTAATTTGCCCTGAGTATGTTTCCAATAGAGAAAGGACTTAAACATGCTGCGAAAAATGGTATGTCCGCCCTTGGTGCTGGCTGTTACGATCTGGTTTACCTGGTTTTTCCATCTTTACGGTATAGCTGATGCCGCGTTGGCTCCATCCAAGACCCTGACACCAGGTGTCGACTTTCATTCATCTGAAGACCTGGCAAAGGCAAAAAATCTCCTTGAAAGAAAAGAGGTGCGGGAAAAACTGATTGCGTTTGGCATGCAGCCCGATGAGGTAGAGGAAAAGCTCGTCCAAATGAGTCCCGACCAACTTCATCTGTTGGCACAGATGTCGGACCGGGTAGCAATGGGAGGCGGCGCTCTGGGAACAATCATCGCGCTTCTTATTATTGCTTTGCTGGTTGTACTGATTATCAAAGTAATGGACAAAGAGATCATAATACGTTCAAAATAGTAATCTGAAACGGATGATTCGATTGACGATCTATTGGGGCCGGGCTATAAACGCGATTTTGGGTCTGGCCTTTTTGGGGACTCTTACCGGTTGCTTTTTTGCCGATTCTGTTCATCGGGACCCTTCTTCGCCTTCCTTATTATTGCAAGTCCCTTTTGTCGAACAGAAAGGCAACTTTTGCGGCCCGGCCGCTGTAGCCATGGTACTTTCCTTTTACGGCTTGCCGGTTAGCCAACAAGAAGTGGCGGAAAAGACATTTACTCCAAGTCTCAATGCTTCCCTTCTTCCTGACTTAGAGAACTACGTCAATGGACTCCCCGGGTTTGCGGCATTGTCTGCGTCGCTTTCCTTGGAGGCGCTGGAAAAGAAGATCCAGGCAGGATATCCGACTATTATTTTGGTGGACGAAGGTGTCGGTCCCTATCAGGTATTACACTACATGGTTGTTGTGGGGATAGATCGGTCCCAAGACAAGATTGTTTGTCATACACGAAAGGATATGAATAAGGTTTTCCGTTCAGGGTATTTTTTGAAGAAATGGCAAAAAATGGATAACTTAGCGTTGATAATCTTACCTGAAGAGACACAGGTACGATGAGGGTATTGTAAGATATGACATCCCCATGCCGATTCCTGGCGGGTTCCCCCATTGCGGTATTTTGCCTTTTATGGCTCCTTTTCCAATTAGGGGGTTGTTGCAGTGTTCCGGAGATCATAGTGCTGGAAGATCCCCTGACTGCCGAAGAACACAACGATCTTGGTGTTGCTTATGAAACAGAAGGTAAGTACGATCTTGCCATCAAGGAATACCAAAAAGCCCTTAAGAAAAATCCTTCTCTTCTGGTCAGCAAGGTCAATCTGGGTAACGCATACGCCCGGCGCGGACAATACCAAAAAGCCGTTTCTGTTTATGAGGATGCAGTTAAAAGACAGACAGAGGTGGTCCCTGAGCTGTGGAACAACCTGGCGTGGGTCTATTATAAGATCGGGGAAAAAACAACAAAAGCTGAACAGCTCTGCCGTGAGGCAATAGAGGCAGATCCTTTCAATCGCTACCTCTATTGGGAGACATTGGGAGAAGTGTTAACAGCGCGAGGTAAAACCCATGAGGCCATAGAGGCGTTCCGCTCGTCCATTATTACCACCCCGCAAGGAGACCATAAGACCCTGATAAGGACTTATATCCATTTGGCAAAGGCATATTGCGCCGCGGGCTTAAGGGGCAAAGCCGAAGAGAGCATCAATACGGCATTGTCCTATAGCCCTTCTGAAGCCGTAAAGGAAGAGCTTGATACGCTCCTTTCCGATGTCCGCAAAGCGTGCCCGTGAGATGAAGTAAACACTGTTGCAAAAAACTTACGGAGGCATCCACCTTCCACCTTTAAAAGGGGAACACAAATTCGATTTCATCTTTGCAAAGAAACATTTTTGTGTTACGAATAATTTTTATGGGTAAACTCATAGGGATAGCAAATCAGAAAGGCGGAGTGGGGAAAACTACCACCGCGGTAAATCTTGCCGCATCTCTTGCCGCTGGAGAACGAAAGACACTTCTGGTAGACTGCGATTCACAGGGGAACGCGACTTCCGGTGTCGGAATAATCAAGGAAGATGTCAAAGAACACATCTACCATGGGTTGATCGGAGAAGTACCGGTTGAAGACCTAATTCATGACACCGAAATAGAATACTTAAAGGCGCTCCCCGCTCACATAGACCTTGCAGGCGCGGAAGTAGAATTGATCTCGGTTGAACGGCGCGAACAGTATCTTAGAAACCTTCTTCAGCCTATTATTGACGATTATGACTTCATACTCATTGACAGCCCACCTTCTCTCGGCTTGATCACGATCAATGTCCTTTCTGCAGTGGATAGCGTAATCATACCTCTTCAATGTGAATATTACGCTTTAGAAGGTCTTGGGCAGTTTTTGAATACGTACCACCGGGTAAGGCAGTCTTACAACCCAAAGTTGACCATTGAAGGGATACTCCTTACCATGTTTGACAAACGAAACAACCTTTCCCATCAAGTGGCGGAAGAGGCGCGAAAACATTTCAACGGTCTGGTGTTTGACACACGCATCCCAAGAAATGTCCGGTTGAGTGAATCTCCCAGCTTTGGCAAGCCGATCATCTTGTACGACATTACCTCCTCTGGCGCCAAAAGCTACTTAAACCTTGCTCAGGAACTACTAAAACGGCAAAGAGGCCGCCATGCCTGAAAAAGAGAAAACAAAAAAGAGAGCGCTCGGACGAGGTATCGACACACTGATACCTAATCTGGACACCCTTACGCGGGAAAGAGATTTTTTTCTCTGTAATATAGACTCCATATACCCGAATCCCATGCAGCCAAGACAATCTTTCCCTGACGATTCCCTTAATGAACTGGCTGCATCCATCAAAGAAATGGGGGTTATTCAACCACTCATTGTACGCACGGCAAACACCGGGTATGAGTTAATCGCGGGAGAACGCCGCTGGAGGGCCGCCAAGCTCGCAAAGCTCAACCAAGTTCCTGTGCTGATCAAAGAGGCATCTTCCAGTGAAATGTTGGAACTCGCCCTGATCGAAAATATCCAAAGAAAGGATCTGAATCCTTTAGAAGAAGCAGAAGCTTATCGCCGGCTGGTCAATGAGTTTGGACTGACCCAGGAAGCATTAGGGAAACGGATCGGAAAGGACCGTTCCACGGTAGCCAATTTTTTGCGACTCCTGAACCTTCCCGAACCTATCCGCGCAGACATATTGAATGAGATCCTCACAATGGGACACGCCAGGGTGCTGGCCGGTATTGAAAATCCGTCACTCCAAAAAAAGGCATGGAGATATATCATATCCAAAAGGCTTTCTGTTCGAGGCGCGGAAGAACTGGTAAAGAGACTCAAAACATCTCATAAGAAATCAACAACGAAAAAATCCCCCACGCAAGATGATATATATTTTAAAGCCCTGGAAGATGATCTCACACGAAGTCTCGGCACAAAAGTTTCTATCAAACGGAGTGGGCAACGCGGTACACTTGCGATTGAATATCACAACAATAAAGACCTGGAGCGCCTGATTACAAAGCTGAAATAATGAGAGGAGTGTTTTTTTATCTCTCACAGAGCTCGCAGAGACTCAGAGTTTTTGAACCCCGAAAGGCGGGAAGAGTGAGCGACTAAAAGGAGCGGGCGAGAGAATCGTGTGATCGGACATGCAAACAGTTTGATAGGAAAAAACGAAAAAGAATAAGAGGACAATCGAAGGTAAATGACATTTAACTGGTTTAAGAAGAAAAAGGAGGAGGAAGAAAAGACGCCGGTAACCGAAGCGCCGGCTGAACCACCCGAACAACCTACTCCGGCCCCTGAACCTACTGAAAACAAACAGGGTTTTTTCAAACGGTTAAAAGTCAAGCTTTCCAAAACACGAAAGACACTTGTAAGCCGGATGGATCGGCTTTTTCTCGGCAAAAAAGAGATTGACGGCGAATTGCTGGAAGAACTGGAAGAGATCCTGATCACATCCGACATAGGTGTCAAGGCTGCTATGGAGTTAATTGAAAATGTGCGGGAAAAGGTGGCACGAAAGCTTCTCAACAATCCGGAACAACTTAAAGGGGCCCTTGTGGACGAGATTATGGGGTTTCTGCAGTCCCCACCTGCCCCTCCCAGGATAACGCATCAAAAACCGTATGTAATTATGGTCGTGGGAGTGAACGGAGTCGGCAAAACCACCACCATCGGAAAAATCGCAGCCAGGTATAAGAAAGAAGGAAAGGATGTCTTGCTTATCGCGGGCGACACTTTTCGCGCTGCTGCTATTGAACAGCTCGAAATATGGGGAGAACGGGTCGGAGCGGATGTAATCCGACAAAAGTCGGGTTCAGACCCATCTGCTGTGGTATTTGACGGAATTGAGGCTGCTCAGGCGAGAAATATTGATGTAGTGATAATCGATACCGCAGGGAGATTGCATACAAAGATAAACCTGATGAAAGAATTACAAAAGGTCCATAGAGTGATCAGTCGAAAATGTCCTGATGCACCCCATGAAGTCCTTCTGGTGCTCGATGCTACCACCGGCCAAAACGCTATCTCACAGGCCCAGGTATTTCACGAAGCGATTAATATTACCGGGATTGCTTTGACAAAGCTCGATGGCACTGCCAAGGGGGGGATTGCGGTAGGAATTTGTAACGAACTAAAGATCCCTCTTCAGTACATAGGAATCGGGGAACAGATAGAAGACCTTCAGGACTTTGACGCAAAAGAGTTTGTTAACGCGCTCTTTACACTTTAAAGAAGATCAGGAAAGTATTCGGAATATTTTTTAGTCGCTTGCACGACAAACGAACATTTTTTCGGTCCTTTTTCGCGTCCATAAAAGAGACGCTTACATCTCCCGGCCGCAAGGGATCGTTCTCTCTTATCTGGTCCTTGTAGGCCAAGAAATGTTCTTTGGAAGAATCAGATAGATAATCAAGGAAGTTTTGACCGGTCACACCAGCTTCATTTGTCAATCCACTAATTTTAAAAAAACCCTGGTTTGCGGCAAGGATAGTCCCGTTGGTGCAGATGACAGCCGGATCATCAAATGCTTTTACGATGGCAAAGTGATCCGCAAACTTTTCTAAAAAGTATGAGCACTTAGAGCACTCTATCGGGCATTTAATTTTTTCCTGATAATCATCGATCCTCATAATAAAACAATTGAGTATTTCAGCCTGCTTGATGAGACAGGCATCACATTGATGAGGAACTGTGTTTTTCCCCTCCGCGTGATATTCCCAACAGTATTTTTGAGTGTGGTCGTAATCTTTCCCTACGGTTTTCAGCGCTTGGGGGACAGGGAAATTGTACTCTTTTAAAAATTGTACAAGCTCGTCCGCTGGAATTTTATAATTTCTCCCTAATGAAATCCCCTTAATCTTCCCTTCTCTTACCCATTTGGATGCGGTGAAGCGGCTAATCTGGCAAAGTTCCGCGACTTCGGTAGTTGAAAAGAGCTTTTTCATTCTACTTTACCCCCTTTGGATACAAAAAAACTGAATAAGCATTAATGCCTGCCGGGGCTCATGTATGCGTTCACAATCATGTTTATTAGCCTATCGGCATTTACTCCAGGTGTTTTTAAAAATAAGACAAAATACAACGGGTCAGATTCTGTTTCTATGTATCCGGCCCTTGTCTGGATTCCGTGCAATGTACCCGTCTTATAATATATATTATCCTTTTTTACCAGAAGACTTCGATGTGGTTCAAGTTTTTTTAGAATTGTAAGCATATCTCGAGCAGAAAGTCTGTTTTGTCTCGAAATACCCGAACCCTCCACAAATCGGATTCCGTGCAAGCCGAGAACATTTTGCGCGTAATCTAAAACCGCCCTGGTCCCCTTGTCCAGGGTGCCCGGCGGTCCAAAGACGTTTGCGCCAAGGGCAACTACAACCTGATTGGCTATAAAATTGTTGGAAAATTGGAATAGCTTTACTGCTACATCTTTTATCGCAAACCTTGAGGTATAGGTGTATAAAAGTTTGTCCCCGGGAAGCACGGTTCCCATGCGAACAGTTTCGGGAACGGTAACGCCATTCTCTCTGAGAAAGTATAAAACAAGATGACCTGCATAAAGACTCGCTTCTCGGCTGTCTTTAAATAGTGACATGCGATCACTTTCAATTTTTTTTGCTATTTTTTCACTTGCATAGGGTATCATCGGCGTCTGAGGTTCTGCGGAAATAATCCGGCCGCTGTTATCTCGCTTAAAGTTGACCGTATTAAAATTTGCCGAAAGAGCGCTCAGGGGGGCATCATACGGGTTGGCCGAACATGACGCCCCTGGAATTGTAACCTGTTTAGAAAAATAAGAATTGTCTATTATGAGGCTATTACACCGTGTAATTTTCTTGGCTAACAGCGATGCGATTTCCTGTAGAACCTCGGAAATCAAGAGCGGGTCGCCATATCCTTTTACCTTCAAGTTGCCCTTGTCATCAGTATAAAATTCCGTAGTGAACCTATAGTCTTCTCCAAGAAAATGAAATGCAGCAAGCGCGGTAAGGATCTTCAACGTTGACGCAGGGATTCTTTTAACCATATCATTCTTTGCAAGAAGTATGCGGCCGGCATGATCGGCTACGAGAATCGAGTCGTTCGCTTTAATAAGATCCAAGATCGGTTGCGTTGTTGTACCGGATGACAGGGATGGTAAAAAAATAATATAGAGCAATACAGCAAGATAGCTAAGTATCCTTCGGGCGGAGGAGGTACTGGTTGCTGGTTGCTGGTTACTGGTTGCGCGTTGCAGGTTGTGCGGAGCTGAATGCTTGCTAATTGATGTCTTAATGTGGCCAATAGTTACATCGAGCAACCAGTAACCAGCAACCAGCAACGTTTTAGTCATTATTCTCATGCAAGATCACCAACATAATACCGCTTGTTACTTTTTCCGATAGTACAATAGACTTCGTAACTGATGGTCCCGATCTGTTCCGCGATTTCTTCAGCAGTAATGCAGTCGGTACTCTGTCTTCCTAAGAGGACTACCTCATCTCCAGGTGATATACCCCCTATATCGGTCACATCAACCATGGTCAAATTCATACAGACCGTTCCAACTATCGGCGCACGTTTGCCCCGGATGAGCACTGACCCCTTGTTGGAAAGAAGACGACTGTATCCGTCATCATATCCAACAGGTATAGTAGCGATTACGCGTTGAGCTTCAGCCGTATAGGTTCGCCCGTAACTGATAGAAGTTCCAGGGGGGACCGCCTTTACCTGAATAACTCGGGACCTGAAGCTCATAACCGGTTTAAGCTTATCTATGTGCTGACATACCCCGGAAGGAGGAGAGCCGTACAGGATAATCCCCGGCCTGAAAAGATGGTTTTTAAGCCACTTTTGATTCAATATAGCGCCACTGTTTGCAATATGGATTTGTGGATTTTTTATACCAAGATCGTGCGCCACGGCAACCACTTTTTGAAATCGTTCCAGTTGCACGTCGGTAAAAGGGTGACCGGGCTCATCAGCAACAGAAAAATGAGAAAATATGCCGGTAGGCATAACCCCTTTCATATGCAGGAGCATCTTTATAAAAGCCGACGCCTTCTCACACGGGACACCGAGCCGGCCCATACCGGTGTCTACTTTAATGTGAATGGGGACGACCTTTCCGTATCGCAAAGCATAGTCGGACAGTTGTTCTGTTATACTTAGATCAAATACTCCCGGGGTGAGATCATATTCTACCACCGCGGGAATTTCGTCCGCATCAATCCCTTTCAAAACAAGGGTGGGCGTACGAATACCGGCCTCTCTCAAGGCTATCCCTTCCTCGGCTTCAAATACCCCAAAATAGTCCGTACCTATCGACTCCAAAACCTTTGCAGCAGGAAGCATACCATGCCCGTAAGCATCGGATTTAACTACGCACAGGATACGGGCTGAAGGCCCAATCCATTCTTTAACTGTTTTGAAGTTGTGCCGAAGCGCTGAAAGATCTATGGTAACAATGTTGGATGTCATACGCACGCAAATTAGGGGTACAAAATCGATTAACATACCACGCCGGAATGGATAACTAAATAAATAATGTAACACATTGGTCCATGAAGCAAGGTGTTTTTTGACATAGGTTGGTACTTGACTTGGATTTGAAAAAACATTACAAGAAACTAAAATTTATTTTGAGCAATACAGGTAATCTCGTAAAGTTTTTTACGAGATTATTTTATTGAAAAGAGGGATAATGTAAGAACATGGGAGATGTAAAAGAAAAACTTAAGGGGCTTATACTCCAAACACTAAAACAGGGTTTTGAAAAAGGAGACCTGAATCGAGTTCCTGTTCCTCCCGTGGAATTGGAGTTGCCAAAGCTGTCCGCGCATGGTGATTTTGCCACAAATATCGCTATGGTCATGGCGGCATCCCAACAACGTCCTCCACGCGAAGTTGCGAAAACTATACTGAATTCAATCAACGATACCGATCATCTCCTTGCCCGAACAGAAATTGCAGGGCCGGGATTTATAAATTTTTTTATTAGCAATGAATACTGGCACAAGATACTCAAACAGATTCACGAGGCAGATTACGCTTATGGGGCTTCTGACATTGGAAAGGGCGTAAAGGTACAAGTAGAATTTGTAAGCGCCAACCCCACAGGCCCCCTTCACATCGGGCACGGCAGGGGGGCGGCAGTGGGCGATACTCTGTGCAATATCTTAAGGGCTTCGGGGTACGAGGCTGAAAAAGAGTATTATATTAATGATTCAGGGCGACAGATCCGCACGCTGGGGCTTTCGGTATTTCTTAGATATCAAGAGCTTCATGGAGCAAGTATTGACTTTCCTACAGATTGTTACCAGGGAGATTATATACGGGAAACAGCGCAGACAATCGCTGAAAAGGAGGGACAGCGGTTGCTGGGAATCCCTGAAGACCAGGCTGTGGATTTCTGTGCAAAAATTGCCGCGTCAAATATATTAGATGGAATAAAAGAAGATTTGATAGACTTTGGCGTCACGTTTGATCACTGGTTCAGCGAACAGAGTCTTTTTGACTCCGGCGCCGTGGAAGAAACGCTCCAGAATTTCAAAGACCAGGGAACAATTTATGAAAAAGATGGGGCGCTATGGTTTCGCACCACTGCCTTTGGAGATGAAAAAGATCGTGTAGTTGTCAGGGCCAATGGAATTACTACCTACTTTGCTTCGGATATCGCCTATCATCAGGATAAATTGCAACGAGAGTTTGACAAAATTATCGATATCTGGGGGGCTGACCATCACGGATATATCCCACGAATAAGCGCTTGCGTAGAAGCTATGGGATATGAAAAGGAAAAGTTGAAAGTAATCCTGATCCAGTTGGTTAATCTCCTTCGCGGTGGAACGCCGGTTGCGATGTCCACGAGATCCGGCGAATTTGTTACGCTGCGTGCTGTTATAGACGAGGTCGGCAGGGATGCGGCTCGCTTTATTTTTTTGACGCGGAGGTATGACAGCTCCCTTGATTTTGATCTGGATCTGGCAAAACGCCAGTCAAATGACAATCCAGTATACTATGTGCAGTACGTCCATGCCAGGATATCGAGCATACTAAGAAAGGCCCTCGCCGATGGGATAAGTCTGCCATCTTCCGGAGGTTCCGTTGATCTTACACAATTGACAGAACCGGAAGAGCTTGCGTTGATAAAGTGTATGGCACATTTCCCTACCGTTGTGGCAGAAAGTGCAAAGCTCATGGAGCCACACAGGATTCCGTTTTACTTGACAGAACTGGCATCCACATTTCATAGCTATTATAATAAACACAGGGTCCTTACAGATGAACGGGCGCTAACCTTGGCCCGTCTTTATATGGTCTCGGCTGTGCGTACAATTGTCCGCAACGGTTTGAACATGATGGGGGTGGCGGCGCCGGAATCAATGTAGTTTCCGCCCAGAAATGGCATCTTTTGCCCCGATACTGCGTTCTCCGCAGGTTTCTATCCTCGCCGTAGCGTGGCTACGCCTGCGGTATAAACATTTGTGCGGCCTTGTCTCGGGACAAAATCTACCATTTCTGGGTGGAAACTAACTAACTAGGAACCCCTGAACCCCTAAATTCCCAAACTCGGAATTCCTGAATATGATGGCAAAAAAAATAGATAAAAACCCGGCTGCAAAGAGTCCTAAGAAAGCCGGTACCTTATCGACCCGAAAAGGGTTGTGGATATGCGGTGTAATCGCGGTCGCTGTATGGATGTTTTTCTTGGGCGTAATGGTTGGACGTGGCACTGCGCCGGTCAAGTTTGATGTGGAGAAATTACAAAAAGAGTTAATAGCCCTTAAAGAGGAACTTCTTCAAAAAGAAAAAAAACAGTCTGAAAGCGAAGCAAAACAACTTATTAAAAAGCCGTTGTTGGATTTTTATGAAACCCTTACGGAAAAAAAAGAGCAAGCGCGTTTAAAGAATATCGAACCATCTCCTTCCCGGATAACCACACAAAAGCCCATATCGGTTGCCAAAGAAAAAACTGTTGGCACAACAAAACGAGGTACGTTAACGTTGCAGGTAGCTTCTCTTAAGAATCCGAGGGAGGCTGAAAAACTGATTTATACTCTACAAAAAAAGGGATATGACGCTTATAAGCATACAATACAGATTCCTGGAAGGGGGTTGTGGCACAGGGTATGCGTAGGATATTTTAGCTCCTCTGCCGATGCCCAAAAAATGCTGAAACGATTGCGGGAGGAAGAAAAATTCGACCCTATAGTGTTAAAGACTCCCGGAGAGAAAGGAAAGAAAGGAAAAGGCTAAAACCGATGAAGATTACAAAAGAGGAAATAGCCCATGTGGCAAAATTAGCCCGGCTTAGCCTGGATGAGGACTCGATTGCACTCTTCACCAAACAGGTAGGGGATATCCTAGCCTACATGGATAAATTAAACCGCTTGAATACAGAGGGAGTTTCTCCCACGTCACATGCCATTTCTATCGCCAATGCATTTCGCGAAGATCAAGTGCGCCCATCCATATCTAATGAATCGGCGCTTTCCAACGCTCCGGCCAAAGAGGATGCGATGTTTGTCGTGCCTAAGGTTTTGTAGCCTGGAAGAGGCATTTTTTGACTCAATACGGCGTTCTCCGCGGGATTCCATCCTCGACGTAGCAGGGCTACGCCTGCGGTGTAATCCCTTGTGCGGCCTTGTCTTGAGCCAAAAACTACCTCTTCCAGGCTACAAAGGAATTAGTTTTTTTATACAAACCGGCAAAGGGTAATATCCATGGAACTGTACAGTCTGACCATTCATGAGGCGCATGAGCTTTTGAAAAAGAGAGAGATCAGCTCAAGGGAGCTTACTGAGGCGGTATTGCATAGAATTGATGCAGTGGAAGATCGTGTTGGAGCCTACATAACGGTAGACAACGATCTGGCGCTGGCCCATGCAGATGCAGCGGATGGGAGTATCAAAAATGGAGATTGCACTCCTCTTACAGGTATCCCCTTGTCTATTAAGGACATTATCTGTACCAAGGGCATTCAGACCACATGTGCGTCAAAAATTCTCAAAGGGTTTATCCCAACTTATGACAGTACAGTTATTCAAAAATTGAAGGCGGCCCGAGCTATTATCGTTGGGAAGACCAACCTGGATGAATTTGGAATGGGGTCTTCTACAGAAAATTCCGCCATTAAGATAACCCGTAATCCATGGAACCTAGAGAGGATCCCAGGGGGATCGAGTGGCGGTTCCGCGGCAACAGTTGCCGCGGATATGTGTATAGGATCGCTTGGGACTGATACCGGAGGTTCGATCCGTCAGCCATCTTCTCACTGTGGTGTTGTAGGATTGAAGCCGACGTATGGCAGGGTGTCTCGATTCGGCCTGGTGGCTTTTGCATCCTCCCTCGATCAGATAGGCCCGATCGCAAAAGACGTCACGGACGCCGCGCTATTGCTGAACGTAATTAGCGGTCATGATCCCAACGATTCCACATCGGTCCAAAGAGAAGTCCCTGATTATACAAAAGCGCTGGTATCCGGTCTGAAAGGAGTAACTGTAGGAATCCCCACTGGATATGATAGAGAAGGAATCGACCCTGATGTTACGGAGGCCTTCCAAAAAGCGGTGCAAGTGATAGAGGGACTGGGTGCTACCTGCCGTGAAGTAATCCTGCCTCATAATGAATATTCTTTAGCCGTCTACTATCTCATTGCCCCTGCAGAGGCAAGTTCCAATCTGGCACGATACGATGGCGTAAAATATGGCTTTAGAGATGAATCTTCAGAGGACCTCCTTCAAATGTACAGAAGCACGCGTTCCAAGGGACTTGGTCCGGAAGTCCAACGGCGTATTATACTTGGCACTTACGCCCTTTCCGCTGGTTACTATGATGCCTATTATGGTAAGGCATCACAAGTGCGAACATTAATAATGGAAGATTATAAGAAGGCATTCGAAACATGTGATGTTATCCTTACACCTGTTGCGCCAACACCGGCCTTTAGACTGGGCGAAAAAATTGAGGATCCGCTCACAATGTATCTTTCTGATATATTTACTCTATCTGCCAACCTTGCAGGGATTCCGGGCGTCTCGGTTCCATGCGGATTTAGCCGGGAGGGACTCCCTATAGGGCTTCAAATCCTGGCAAGCCATTTTAATGAAGAAAAACTTTTAAAAATAGCGTATAATTTTGAACAGGCGACAGAGTATCATAAAAAACGCCCTAAGTTGTAAAGAATCCAAGGTGGCTTTGATTCCCTCCAGAGGGGGCAATTTTTCTTGGAGTGATGGAGTATTGGAGTGATGGAGTAATGGAAAACTTGGAACGATGATGTTTTATGCAAGAATTGAACGCTTTAATTCCTTGGGAGTTTAATATATTCTCTCAGAGATATAGATCAACACTCCAGTACTCCAACACTCCATAAAACTATACAAGATACAGCCAATGGACTCTGGCCCCGGGGTTCCCTGGGCCCAGTAAATTTTTTCTATGCACGATCATGACTACAAGTCAGGCGTCCACATAACCTATACGGGCATCTTGCTCAACCTCTTCCTGTTCGGTATTAAGTTAGCTGGTGGAATATGGGGGAAAAGTCATGCCCTTATAGCTGATGCTGTTCATACTATCTCAGATCTTTTTACCGACCTTTTATCACTTCTCGGGCTAAAGTATCTACAAAAAGAAAAAGACGAGGAACATCAGTACGGACATGGCAAGATTGAGACCCTCCTGGCAATGTTGCTTGGTATTCTGCTTATAGGCACAGGGGTTATCATAGCAAAAAATGCTCTTTCCAACATATATCACCACACAGGCTCCTCCCCGCAAAAGATAGCGATTGTTGTTGCGGCGATTTCCATTATTTTGAAAGAGGTGTTATTTAGACTTACAAGACAGATAGGTAAAAAAATACACAGTTCTGTATTGATAGGAAATGCTTGGCACCATCGATCAGACGCCTTCTCGTCCCTGGCTGTTCTTATCGGAGTGGGGGCGGCCTACATACGCCCTGAATGGTATATCCTCGATTCCTACGCTGCATTTATTGTATCATTTTTTATCTTCTGGATAGGCGGCCGGATTGCGTGGCAGGGTACAAGAAGTATTGTTGACTCGGCTCCACCGGCACATGTCCTTGACAGTATCAAGGTAACGGCAATAAGTACTCCAGAGGTTATACGGGTTGACCAGATGAGGGCAAGATACTCCGGCAATAGAATTATTGTGGATCTTAACATAGAAGTCGATTCACAGATCACGATAGAATCCGGACACAAGATCGCTCTGGAAGTGGAAGATAGAATTTTCGCAGAATTTCCGGAAGTTATGGATATTTTGGTCCATATAGAGCCGGCCACAGAATAACTATCATTCTGTGTGGTTACAAAAAATCTTGCAACACCATGCCTCGTTTGTTAAATAATCTGTTAAAAGCTACTTTAATAGGGGAGCGCTTTATGTATAGTCAGAACAAAGCTTATCTATCCATGATTGTTGTAATACTTTTCTTAGGCGTTTCAGCCTTTTTATGGAGTGGAAATAACACTAATGCATGGTGCACATCCCTCAAGATCTATGTAGGTATGAATGCTTGTAAGGAATGTCATGAAAAAGAATACGAAAGCTTTATGAAAAACGCACGCAAACGTCATTCCTATGAAAGCGTAAAAAAGATGGAAAAAGACCTGACCCCGGAAGAGCTGAAGGCCTGTTACGAATGTCATACAACAGGATATGGCAAACCAGGGGGATTTCAATCAGAGTCGGAAACCCCCCATCTGAGTATAGCAGGATGCGAGGTCTGTCATGGACCTGGAAGTCTTCACGCAAAGACAGAAAAAAAGGATGATATAAAATCAAAATTGACTTCCGAAGACTGTGAAACATGCCACTGCCCGGAAAGAATCGAAGCGTTTAATTATAAACCGCTCATCTATGGGGGAGCGCATTAGGCAAAGCCTTTATTTATCATTGATCATTTCGCGTTTGTCATCTATCATCAGTTATAAATGCCTACCAAAATCTTCTTCTTTCTATTTTATCCTAATTATTTGACAAAAAACCTTCGCACGGATATAAGCTATAAAAAACGAGTAAAACCTTTGACTATAGGATAGTGTGTAACACTTGGAACCAAAACAAAAATTTGTACCAAAATGGATTGCCTGGGAAGTGACTGAAAAGTGTAACTTGCGGTGTATTCATTGCCGGGCTTCGTCGGATCTTTCAGCTCCATCGGGTGATTTTACAACCCAGGAATCATTCAAGCTCTTAGAAGATATCGCATCTTATTGCAAGCCGGTATTGGTCCTTTCAGGAGGGGAACCGCTTCTGCGGAAGGATATTTTTGATATTGCGAAACACGGCACGGAACTTGGGCTCAGGATGGCCATGGCCACGAATGGAGTGCTTGTCACTGATAAGCGGGTCGCAAAGATGAAGGAAGCAGGAATACGGATATGTTCTTTGAGTCTGGACGGTTCGACAGCGGAGATACATGATAATTTCCGCCAGCAGAAAGGAGCATTTAAAGCCGTGCTCAGGGCCGCGGAGTGCTTTCGGCGGAATAACATGGAATTTTTGATCAACAGTTCGTTTACACGGCGGAACCAACACGACATAGAAAATATTTACAAGCTGGCCAAGAAGATGGGTGCCAAGGCATGGTATATGTTTATGATCGTTCCCACGGGGAGAGGCGAAGACATCCTTTCTGAGCTTATTACAAAGGAAGACTATGAAGAAATCCTCAAATGGCATTACCGGGCAGAGCAGGAAGAAGATGAACTCTTGATGAGGCCGACCTGCGCCCCTCACTACTACCGTATTACGTTGCAGGAAGCAAAGAAAGAAGGGAAAAAATATGAGCGCAGGAACCTTACTTTTTCAACCGGCGGCAGTAAGGGATGCATCGCAGCGCAGTCGATCTGCTTTATAGACTGCTTCGGGAACGTCAACCCATGCTCATATTTCCCGGTAAGCGCCGGAAACGTCAAAAAAACCCCTTTCAAAGAGATATGGGAAAATTCGCAACTTTTCAACGACCTCCGCTCGTTTGACAAATATAAGGGGCGATGCGGGAAATGCGAATATATCAGCGTATGCGGCGGATGCCGGGCGCGGGCGCGGGCCATTTATGACGACTACATGGCTGAGGAACCGTTTTGCAGTTACACTCCGTTAGGTTATACCAAGGGCAAAACGAAAAAGAGAGACTCATAACCCGCAACTCATAACCCGCAACTCGAAAAAAGGAGAAAATGCGTGTCAGACTACCGATTTATCAAGGCGTGTTTCAGGCAGGAAGTTGATAGAACCCCGATCTGGATAATGCGGCAAGCCGGCAGATATATGGCAGAGTATCGCGCAGTTCGCGAAAAAACGGAATTTCTGGAACTTTGCAAGACACCTGAGCTTGCCGCGGAGGTAACTCTTCAGCCGATTGACAAACTCAATGTGGATGCCGCGATCCTTTTCTCGGATATTCTTGTGATTCCTGAGGCGATGGGGCTTGATCTGAAATTTGGGAAGGGAATGGGGCCGCAACTAAATCCTGTCATCCGCTCTCAATCCGGCATCGAGGCCTTAAGGGAGATCGATCCGGAATCGTCGCTTCCATTTGTTATGGAGACCATACGAATTCTTCGTAGGGAACTCGAAGGGAGAGTTCCGCTTATAGGGTTTTCAGGCGCTCCGTTTACCCTGGCTACCTACATGGTAGAGGGGGGTAGTTCAAAGGATTTTCTCAACCTCAAAACCATGATGTATAAAGATCCAAAAACTGCACACGCCCTCTTTGCCAAACTGAGCGATGCGGTCACCGTCTATCTCAATGCGCAGATCGCGGCCGGGGCACAGGCGGTACAAATCTTTGATACATGGGCGGGCATATGTTCTCCTGTTGATTTTGACACCTTTGTCTTTCCCTATGTTAAGAGTGTGGTCGACCGTCTTGACCGCAGCGGAATCCCTGTCATTTACTACTGCAACGGAGGATCGACCCTGTTGAGCCGGATAAGAAAACTTAATACGGACGTTATCGGAGTTGACTGGAGGATCGAAATCGACGTGGCCTGGAAGAAGATCGGCTATGATCGGGCGATTCAGGGAAATCTCGATCCGTGTGTTCTATTCATGGACCGAAAAGGGATCGAAGCACGTGTGCAGGACATTCTGGAGCGTGTAGGCGGAAGGGCGGGCCATATCTTCAATCTGGGTCATGGCGTTCTTCCCACCACTCCAGTTGAAAACGTACAGGCACTGGTTGAGATTGTGCATAATCTTTCATTAAGGAATTGAAGAATTCTGAATTCCAAGGAATCCTATACCCTTTTGGCAAGCATGAATATCGAAATCCGAAGCTTAATTAAGTCCGAAATTCGAATATCGAAATCCGAAACAAATTCAAATGACCAAAACTCAAATTCCGAAACAATATGACTCGGAAGGTGATATGTTGCATTCACAAGGAATGTGGTGCCACGTAAAGATTGAATAATATTTTGAACATTTGATATTTGGATTTAGAATTTGTTTCGGATTTTGTGCTTCGGATTTCGGTTTTTTTTACCTTCTATTTTAGTTTCAGTTTAACGACATTAGCTGCCAGTTATGACTTACGCCAATAACAAGATCGGACTTATCCTTCTCAACATGGGGGGGCCGGATTCCTTAGACGCAGTTGAACCGTTTTTGCGCAATTTGTTCAGCGATAGAGACATTATCCGGCTCCCTTGCCCTGCTTTCTTGCAACCATACCTCGCGAAAATAATCGCGTCGAAAAGAGCCCCTAAGTCTCGAAAATATTATGAAATGATCGGAGGCAAGACCCCCTTGACCGAGATTACTGAGCGTCAAGGTGAAAAACTCGCGGAAGCCCTGTCACAAGCAGGAGTGCCTGCCGAGTCTTTTGTGGCAATGCGTTACTGGCATCCCTTTGCGTCGGAGGCCGTAAAGAGGATCCAACAAAGCGGTATAAAAAGGGTGGTCGCGCTTTCCCTTTATCCGCATTATTCGCAAGTTACAGGAGGCAGCAGTATCAAGGATCTGCGCACAGCAATAAAGAAAGAGAACGCAGACCTTGAACTCACTATCATAGACCGATTTTATGACCACCCCGCTTACATCGCCTGCCTTCAATCAAGGATTGCGAGTGCTATCAATAACTTTGCCGAAGAAGAAAAAAAACGGTTACAGATCGTCTTTAGCGCCCACTCCGTGCCGCAAAAACTGATTGTTGGGGGAGATCCCTATCTAAACCATATCACAGCCACATTTCAATTGGTGACAGAGAAGTTTCGGAATTATTCGTGTCACCTTGCTTTTCAAAGCCGCTCCGGTCCGGTAAAGTGGCTGGAACCAGACACTGCTGAGCTGTTGGATCAGTTAATGCAATCCGGGAAGAAAGAGTTCTTGATGGTTCCGGTAAGCTTTGTCTCAGACCATGTTGAAACCCTCTATGAAGTCGATATCCTTTACCGCTCCCAAGTTGAGAAACAGGGTGGAAAACTGGTTCGCACCGAATCTTTGAATGAAGCGGATGATTTTATAGAGATGCTGGCAGGGCTTGTGAAGGAACATCTGGAAAGGACCACTCCATGAAACAAATCGCAATAATCGGTGCCGGCATCTCCGGCCTTGCCACCGCCTTTAAGATAGAAAAGAAGTTAAAGGAATCGGGCGTAAGTCATAAGATTCACATCTTTGAAAGAGAAGCAAAAACCGGGGGAAAGATCGGCGCGGTCTTTCGGGATGGTTTTCGGTGTGAAGCAGGCCCTAACGGCTTTCTTGACTCCAAACCTTCAACACTTCAGCTCTGTGAGGAACTTGGGCTTTCGGACAAACTGCTCCGCAGCAGTGATGCGGCCCGGAAACGGTTCATATACTCTCAGGGGAAACTGCACGCACTTCCAACGTCTCCTCCTAAATTTTTTTTCTCTAACCTTCTTTCACTTAAAGGGAGATTGCGAATAATCGGAGAACTCTGGGCGCCCAGGCCAAAGGAAGGGACCGATCCGACTATCGCAGAGTTTGCCCGACGCCGTCTCGGCGAGGAAGCGCATTCCAAGCTTTTTGATCCAATGGTTGCCGGTGTGTTTGCGGGTGACACGGAAAGGCTTAGTCTGGAGAGCTGCTTCCCGCGGATGGCCGAACTGGAGCGCGACTATGGGAGCCTGATCAAAGCAATGATTAAATTGGCTCAAAGCAGAAAACGGAAGGCTCAAGGCTCAAGGCTCAAAGATCAAAGCAGAAAAGAAAAAGCCGGACCCGCCGGGCCTGGCGGGACATTGACATCATTTCGTGACGGGCTATCAGTGCTTCCCGATGCGATTGCGGAAAGGTTCAAAGGACGTATTACGTGTAATGCGGACCTGAAAAAAATAGAGAAGACCGATCAAGGGTTTAAACTCTCGTTTGCCGGTGCTGAAGACTTTGAGTGCGACTGCGTCGTGGTGGCAACCCCTGCCTGCGATACTGCATCACCCCTTGCTTCAATCGATGAAGGGCTGACCGCTGTCTTGAACCGCTTCGAGTTTGCACCCGCCACCGTGGTGGGGCTTGGTTTCGATAAGAGCACAATAGAGCATGACATCAGTGGATTCGGGTTTTTAATTCCCAAAAAGGAGCACCGTCGCATATTAGGATCTCTATGGACTTCCAGCATATTTCCCGGCAGAGCCCCTGAAGGAAGTGTGCTGTTGCGAACTATTGTCGGGGGCGCCCGATCTCCTGAACTTGCCATTCTTCCGGAAGAAGACATAATCGCCATGGTCCGGGACGAACTCAAAGCGATCATGGGTATCACCGCAGGACCGGCATTTGTCCATACCTTCAAGTGGGAAAAGGCTATCTGCCAATACACTGTTGGGCATAAGACACGGCTCCAGGAAGTCGATGAACGGCTTGCAAGGGTCCCCGGCCTTTTACTTACCGGCAATTCCTACAGGGGGGTAGCATTAAACGACTGCACATTGAATGCCACACGCGTTGCAGAGAAAGTGGCCGACTTTTTAAAACAGGCCTGATAACTTCGACCCTGTGGTGTATTTTTTTTGTGCGGCTACATTTTTTAGTGGTATTGAATACAATTTTGTCGTAAAATAAATTATATAGTAACTATACCAGTCGACTTCTAAACCGCCACCGCAGATTGTTCGAAGAATCCGTCGGCGACCCTCCTGTTAGTACTCATTAATAAACGGATTCTGATTTTTTCCGCCACCTTCTTCGCATCACCCATCCGCATAACGTCGAGGAAAACAAAATGTTCCAGGAAAGTGAAATCATCAATCTTATATTAGCCGTTATTTCCGTTTTAATGTTTGCGTCTATCTTCAAAAAAAAGGGCCTGCCAAAACTGCGACTAATATACATCGGGTTTTTCTTTCTGCTTGGGGGATATCTTTTCACGGTCATTGAAGGCGTATTGCGGCTTGAATTTTTCAACCTGCTTGAGCACCTGTGCTACGCGGTATCCGGCATATTTTTTGCCGCCGGTTGTCGGACAATTATGCAAAATGCAAAATATGAATAGGCAAAAAAACAATGTATGAAAGTATCATTGTAGCCCTTGATACCATTTCAACTATCGCCTTTGGTACGGCGCTCATATTCGCAGTTCGTATTCCAAAGAACATAATGGACCAGCCATCCAAAATATTCCTCGGCCTATGCATGGGGATATATGTTTTTGCCGGAATTTCCAACATATTGCAACACGGACAGGTTACGGATTATCTCGATCGTTACGAGGATTATGTCGAAATTCTCTTCCTTCCTCTTTTCTTGTTTTTTATCTACTCAATCATTACAAGGCAAGAGTTGAATAGACGCACAGAGGCCGAAAAAAAGGCACAACAGGCACGTAAGGATTGGGAAAGCATCTTTCAGGCAATCGGTCATCCCACAATGACCTTGGACCCCCGGTACGGTGTTATATCAGTCAATCGCGCCACAGTGAAGGCAACAGGCAAGTTGGCAAGGGACCTTGTCGGCATGAAGTGTCATGAGATCATGCACGGTGCTGACAAACCACCCGAAGGCTGTCCGATGGAGAAGATGCAAACCACGGGTCATTTCGAGTCAGCCGAAATGGAGGTAGAAACCCTCGGCCGCATTTTTTTTGTTACCTGCACACCCGTGTTCGGTGAGAAAGGTGATCTCGAAAAGGTCTTACACATAGCTACAGACATCACCGAACAAAAACGGGCTGAATGGGCATTACGGGAGGCACTTGAAAAACGGAAGGAACTGGAGCGTATCATCAACCGTTCACCTGCTGTAGTCTTCCTCTGGCGTGCCGCAGAAGGCTGGCCGGTTGAATTTGTTTCCGATAATGTTCAGCAATTAGGGTACAGCCCTGAAGACTTCTACTCGGAACGTATAGACTTCGCAAGCATAGTCCACCCTGACGATCTGGAGCGTGTGACTGCAGAAGTTGCACGGTACAGCCAGGAAGGACGCGAAGATTTTGTTCAGGAGTATCGGATTATTACCAAGACAGGTGAGACACGCTGGCTCGATGATCGAACCTGGGTGCGGCGCGATTCAAATGGTATAATCACTCACTACCAGGGTATCATCCTAGACATCACCGAACGCAAGCGGGCAGCAGAGGATCTCCGGGAAAGTGAAACTCGCTATCGTACGCTTTTTGAATCAGCGAGTGATGCCATCTTCATAATGAAGGACGACATCTTTATTGCGTGTAACCAACGTACGCTCGATATCTTCGCATGCACACGTGAACAAATTATCAGGGACTCACCCTATGAGTTTTCTCCACCTTTTCAACCAGATGGCAGACTTTCAAAGGAGAAGGCCCTGCAAAAAATAAAAGCGGCGTTTGAAGGTAAGCCCCAATTCTTTGAATGGAGACACAGAAGATATGACGGGACACTGTTTGATGCAGAGGTAAGCCTGAACACGGTTGAACTACAAGATGGCTTGCACCTTCAGGCCATCGTCCGTGACATTACCTACCGCAAGCAAGCGGAGGAGGCGCTACGCGAGAGCGAAGAAAGATATCGTCTGTTGGTCGAAAACATACCCTCTGTAACATGGACAACGAGTGAACATGGCAAAACCACATTCATCAGCCCAAATGTGGAAAAAATATACGGATATAGTCAGGAAGAGATATATGAAGGGGGAAGTGCTTTGTGGTTTGGGAAAATACATCCTGACGACAGGGAATTTGTTAGAGAATCCTTTGAAATGATGTTCACCAAAAACCAAGAATTTGATTTTGAGTACAGGATTCAAAGGAAAGACGGGGAATGGATTTGGGTTCGTGATATGGCAATGATGGCCTTTGAAAAAGATAACATACGGTATGCTTATGGTGTTTTCTCGAACATCACTGACCGCAAGCGAGCGGAAGAAGAATTGAGAAAACACAGGGAGCAGCTTGAGGAGTTGGTTACAGAGCGCACAGCCGAACTGCAGGAAGCCAATAGCGAACTGGAGGCGTTTTCTTCCTCGGTGTCCCACGATCTGCGCGCGCCGCTTCGGGCCATGCAGGGCTTTGCCCAGGCCCTTATGGAGGACTATGCCGAAAAACTGAATACAGTCGGCAAGGACTACGGCCACCGGATTGTTGATGCCGCCCAGCGGATGGAAACATTGATAGAGGATCTCCTTACCTATAGCCGTCTCAGCCGCGCGGAGATCCGCCTTGCCCCCATCGGCCTGGAGAGTATTGTAGAAGAAGTCCTTACGCAGTGCCAAGGTGAAATCAAGGAGAAGAAGGCAGAGATCACGGTTGACAAGCCGCTTCCTCAAGTGGCGGGCCATCATGCCACGCTCGTGCAGAGCGTTGCGAATCTTGTGGGAAACGCCGTAAAATTTGTGGCTCCGGAGATCCAGCCCCGGGTCCATATATATGCGGAAGAGCGTGACAAGTATATTCGCCTCTTGGTTAAGGACAACGGCATCGGCATAGAGCCGGAGCACCAGGAACGCATCTTCCGCGTGTTTGAACGTCTGCACGGCATTGAGACCTACCCAGGTACCGGCATTGGGCTTGCCATTGTACGTAAAGGGATAACACGAATGGGCGGAAAATGCGGAGTTGAATCAACTCCTGACAAGGGGAGCGCCTTTTGGGTGGAATTGCCGAAATGGGAGGAAAAATAATGCAGACTACTATTGGTACCATATTACTGGTTGAAGACGATCCCAATGACGTTATGCTGATTGAGCGTGCTTTTCGTAAAGCCAATATAGCAAATCCTGTCCAGACTGTGAAAGACGGGGAACAGGCGGTTGCCTATCTTGCCGGCCAGGAGCCTTATGTCGACAGAGAACAATATCCATTGCCCGTGCTGATACTCCTTGACCTGAAGCTCCCGCGCAAGTCAGGTCTTGAAGTGCTGGCATGGATGAAACGTCAAACCAGCCTGATGCGCATCCCGGTTGTAGTGCTCACCAGTTCAAAGGAAACCGCAGATATCAACCGGGCTTATGACCTGGGCGCAAACTCGTATCTTACAAAACCGGTGGCATTTGATGGCCTGCTAAATATAGTTAAAGCGCTCAATTTATATTGGTTGAACTTGAATGAAAGGCCGGAAATCTTGTAGATTTTGGAATTTAGATTTTGGAATTTGGAATGTTTCGATTTTGGAATGCGGATTTTGGATTTTTGTGATGTCGAATTTGGAATTGAGGAGGAATGATGAATGAAGCTCAGATTAAGATTAGAACCAAGGAATTCGCCAAAGGGATCATTAGGCTTTGTCGAGAACTGCCTTCTAACAGGGAGGGAAGGTTAATCGGGAATCAAATATTTCGTTCCGGAACTTCTGTCGCTGCGAATTACAGAGCTTCTTGCAGAGCAAGATCAAGGGCAGATTTTGTTGCGAAATTAGCCATTGTTGAAGAAGAGGCTGACGAAACACTATTTTGGCTGGAGCTTATCAAGGAAATGAAGATTCTTGATAACGATTTCATAGATTCTCTAATGAAGGAAAACGATGAAATTATCGCGATAATCGTTGCATCGATAAAAACGGTTCGAGCGAGAAAGAAATGATGAATTTGGAATTTGGCTTGCGGGTTTTGGATGTAAAATCGGTCCTTCCTTAATTCCAAAATCCAAATTCCAAAATCCAAAATTGGGAGATTCGACCATGAACATTCTTCTCATCGACGACAGCCCGGATGACCGCGCGCTGACCATACGTGAACTGCGCAGGGAGCTTCCAGACGTGAGTGTGAAAGAAATCGTCGATTCACAGGGTTTATCCCGGGCACTTGAGGAAGGCGGATTCGATCTTGTGATCACCGATTGCCAGCTCCAATGGACCGACGGCCTAAAAGTCCTGCACACAGTCAAGGCCCGCTGCCCCGACTGCCCGGTAATCATGTTTACCGGTACGGGGACTGAGGAGGTGGCTGTAGCGGCTATGAAGGACGGTCTCGACGATTATGTGCTCAAGTCTGCCAAGCACTTCATACGCCTTCCGGCGGCGGTCAAGTCCTCGCTGAAAAAGGCCCGCCAGCATAAGGCCCAAAGGGAGGCCGAGGAACTTGTAGGAAATATCCTCCAAAGCGTTGGCGAGGGAATTAGTCTCATAGACCACGACTATAGGATCGTCATGGCTAACAAGGCCTTTGGCTGCCAATCGAAGATGCCGGTCGAAGATATCACGGGAAAACACTGCTATGAGATCTCTCATTGGACGGACAGGCCCTGTTACGAGAATGGTCAAGACTGTCCGACAAAGTATACCTTTGAGACAGGTAAACCTTACACAGTCATTCATACCCACAAGGATAAAGAGGGCAAGGCCGTTTACGTAGAGGTGCGATCCTACCCGATGAAGGACGCATCCGGCAATGTCGCCTCAGTCATCGAGGTTACCAATGACATCACCGAAAAGAGAAAGCTCGAAGACCAGCTCCGCCAGTCCCAGAAGATGGAGGCCATAGGCCAACTTGCAGGCGGCATAGCTCATGATTTTAATAATATCCTCACTGCCATAATAGGTTATTCAAACCTCCTGCAGATGAAAATGAGTGAGGATGATCCCTTGAGGGCTGATATAGACCAGATTCTCAGCTCATGTCACAGGGCAGCCCATTTGACCCAAAGTCTCCTCGCCTTCAGCAGACGGCAGATAATCCACCCAAAGCCGGTAAGGCTGAATGAGATTGTAGAGAGGGTGTCAAAACTGTTATTGCGGCTCATCGGTGAGGATGTTGTGCTTAAGACGATGCTTGCAGACAAAGACTTGACCATCATGGCGGACAGCGGCCAGATAGAGCAGGTTCTGATGAATCTTGCCACCAATGCAAGGGATGCCATGCCGGAAGGCGGAATATTATCCATCGGCACGGAGCTCGTGAATTTAGATGATATGTTCATAAAAATGCATGGTCATAATATTAAGCCCGGCATGTATTCCCTCCTCTCTGTTACAGACACTGGCGCCGGGATGGATGAACCCACAAGGAAAAGGATATTTGAACCCTTCTTTACGACAAAAAAGTTGGGAAGAGGCACGGGGCTCGGGCTGTCCATAATATATGGGATAGTCAGACAGCACAACGGCATCGTCAACGTCTACAGCGAACCCGGCAAAGGAACGAAATTTAAAATATATCTTCCCATGATCGTATCAGTCATTGAAGAAATCGAAGAGGGAGCCCTGCCTCCACCAAGAGGCGGCACAGAGACACTACTTGTGGCAGAAGACGACAAAGAGGTCAGGGGGCTCATGAAAGTCGTCCTTGACCGGTTCGGTTATAAAGTCATAGAGGCTGTCGACGGAGAGGAGGCCATCACAAAATTCAAGGAAAACAAAGATAAAATAGACATTGCTATATTAGATGTCGTAATGCCAAAGAAAGACGGCAAAGCGGCCTACGAAGAGATGAAAAAACTAAGACCTGAGCTCAAAGCTATTTTTTCGAGTGGCTATGGCGCCGATATTATAGATAATAAAGGTATTCTTAAAGAAGGGGTAACCTTTATTCGGAAACCGATTTCACCAAATGATCTCCTGAGAAAGGTGAGGGAGGTGCTTGATGAATAAGATTATCAGGTTCAAGGTTAAGGGGTTCACGGTTCAAGGTTAAAGACTACGCTTCTGTAACTGCTTCCTCTGTGGAAGTATCGCCGGTCTCTTGCACAATACTTAGTTCATCTACGGAAAAAACTTTATCGATCTCAAGTATGATTATGAATTGGTCGTCACGTTTCCCCATGCCTCGGATGAACTCGGTATTTAAACCAGTCCCTATACTTGGAGGGGGGTCTATCTGATCAGGCTCAAGGTCGATCACCTCCTGCACGGCATCCACCAAAGCGCCGAGCACTGTTGCATCACCCTCAAAGTCGACCTCCACAATCACGATACAGGTATCAACAGTGCTCTCGGCATGAGGCATTCCTAATTTCAACCGCATATCCACCACCGGCACCACGTTCCCACGAAGGTTGATTACCCCGAGCATAAACTCCGGCATCCGCGGGACTTTTGTAACAGGGGTTAAATCCAAGACCTCTCGGACCTTTGCAACCTCCACAGAGTATACCTCTTCGCCCAGTTTAAAGGTCAGGTACTGACTTGTCTCCGTTATTTCAGATATACTCATTTTTACACCGTATCCTATTAAAATTTTTCAAACTCAGCCTCTGCCATGTTGCCGCTGTTCTCTTCCATGTCTAATGTAATACCCTTCGTCATCTCCTTCGCCTCTGCGCCATACATAGCGGCTTCAGTGATTTTGTCTTGTACGGGCACAGATGATATATGTTTCCCAGGTGATGTATGTTTTATTTTTTGAACAGCATTCACATCGGTTAATAAGTGCCTGCTTCTCGTGTGCCCGGAACCACCAATCTTGAAAAACGCGATTGTATTTTGGAGTTGTTCCGCCTGAGCAGACAGCTCTTCCGCCGTTGAGGCTATCTCCTCAGATGCTGAGGCGTTCTCCTGGGTCACCGTGCTCAACTGCTGGATCGCGTTGTTGATCTCTGAGGCTCCCGAATTCTGCTCGTTGCTGGCGGCAGCGATCTCTTGTACAAGGTCGGCTGTCTTCTGGATATCAGGGACCATCTTGGACAGCATCTCACCGGTCTGTTCCGCAATGTCCACACTTGAAGCAGAAAGCTTCCCGATCTCAGCAGCCGCTGTCTGGCTGCGCTCCGCGAGTTTACGAACCTCTGCTGCTACTACCGCAAACCCCTTGCCGTGATCGCCTGCACGTGCCGCTTCAATGGCGGCATTCAAGGCTAACAGATTTGTCTGCCGCGCGATCTCCTCGATGATTGATATCTTGCCGGCGATCTCCTTCATCGCACTCACCGTCTCTGCTACTGATTTACCCCCTTCTTCTGCATCCTGCGCGGCCTTTAATGCGATTTTTTCGGTCTGCTGCGCGTTGTCTGCGGTCTGATTGATATTGGAACTCATCTCTTCTACAGAAGAGGATGCTTCCTCGGCTGAAGATGCCTGCTCGTTTGCTCCCTGTGACATCTGCTCGGCGCTGGCGCTCATTTGCCGGCTCCCTGAAGCCACATTGGCTGAGGCGGATTTTACATCCTCCACAATTGAACGTAGTTTTTCGACCATCAAAGATAGTGATTGACCCAGTGTATCCTTGTCTGAAAGGATTTCCACTTTGACGGTCAAGTCACCGTCGGCGATCTGTTCGGCCACATGGGCGGTTCCCCGCAGATTTGAAAGCATTTTTTTAAATGATGCTGCCAGGTCGCCGGTCTCATCCTTTGTTTGAATATCAATTGAGACCGATGTATCTCCTTCGGCTAATTTCTCTGCTACGTCGCGCAGGTAATTAACCGGTCGAGTGATCCCGCGAGACACAATAAAGCCGATAAGGCCGGTTAGTATAAGCGCGATAAATCCTATGATTACTACACCCGCGTTAACGCGTTTTATCGATGCAACTATTCCACCCATGCTTTCTTTCAGCTCCCCAGCCTGTTCCTCTACCAACGGATTGAGGGAGCCCCACAGCGCCTCTGCCGCTGTATCGAATTCTCCCATGAGTTTGTTGCCTTCGGCGGGCCCACCATCTATATAGGCATGGGCCATCTTCTTGCCGACTGTGTAATACCCCTCGAATTGCGCTTTCAACCTCTCAAGTGTGTCGAGTCCCTTGCGGTTGTTTTCGAGGGTATACATCTCCTTGAATTTCTTTAACCCACCAAGGAAGGTTTGCCTGTGCTCCTCCGCCATATCAAAGCCGTCATTCAGCCCATCCATTGCGCGTGTCGCAGAAATATCCGTAAGCCACTGCTGAACCTGTATGACATCCGTCTTCATGCACTGGGCGACCATCTGAAAGATCACGCTTTCATCCCTGGTTAATTCCGCTCTTGATTTTGAGTCAAGGTTGGTTAAGTATGCCCACGTGCCAATGCTCAACATGCAAAGCAAAGGGATCAGGAAACCGATACCCAGTTTGGTTGCTATCTTAACCTTCATTTTTTAGTTCCTCCCCTTATTCTCAAATGTTTGATAACGTATTTTATGACAGGACGGCTATCCCGGGCGAGCTGGAACCCTTAAAGTCCTAATGCCATTATTGATCTTCATCGGTGCGGTCCTAAAAAACTTTACACAAAAACAGCAATTTTTTAACCATATTCCCTCTCCCCATCCGGCGGGTGAGAGGGGGTTGCGTATGAAAGCTATCGCGGATTATTCACAAATGATTTGGGAATAAGCTCAGGTATGGTTAACTGTCTGCGAGAGGTGATGGCTATAAAAATTTATAAATTGATCACCTTGTCTGAGATCTGAAGGCTGGTTACAATATCGAGCATATTGGTCGTCTCACCTGCCTGTTTTTTGTCCAGCAAATTGAAGTAGTCAAGACAGGTGCCACAGACCATTACACGCACCCCTGAGCGCTCCAGCTCTTGAATCGTTGGAAGGGTTTCGGCGCCCTCAATGGCGAGCTTAACTCCGTTGTTGACAAAGATCAGGCACCAGAGTTCTTTTCCCATTTCCTTTAATGTCGCCAGGAAATTGACCATCAACTTCAACCCAAGTTCATCGTCTCCATAACCTATACGGTCAGTGGTGACCATGACCGTAATCTTCTTCGCTTTTGCGCCCAGTTCTTCATCGGGCATGATCCGGCAAGTTTCACATTCTACTTGCCTGACGGCAATGACCATGAAGCCAGCTGAGCCGGCTTCAATCGTTACATCAAATCCCTGGTTAACCAGAAAACGTGAGACATTCTCCTTTGCCGCCTCGTTATCCACGAGCACTGAAATTTCATGCGCCCCGGAGTCGACCAGTTCTTTGGTTTTCAATACCGGACTTGGACAGGCAAGGCCTCTACAATCTAATTCTTTCATGATGGCGTAATCTCCTTATGTCTAAAATCTTCGATGTCCGTTGTCAGTGGTCCGTAGTCCTTCGCAAAAAATAAGCAACCGGCAACAAACAAATAATTTTATAAGCAACTTTTTATCAAAACAGAGAAGAAGTCAAATAGGAAATCATGATAATGAATTAAGATTTCGATCAAGATTTGCAATAAAAAATTGTGCAGAAAGACTTCGCAATGCTTACTTGTCTGTGTCCAAAATAGAATTTGCTAACGTAGGATTGATCCTGAAGGTGAGAAGGGGTCAGATTTTTTTATAATTATCCTTACTTGATATAAAATTGCATCTTGGCAGAGCCTAATTCAATCATATCGAATTCTTTTAGGAATACGCTATCCTTGACTGTCTTGCCGTTAACTTTTAATTTGCCCATGCCGCCGGCAAAGGTGATAGCATAACCCGACGGCCTGAGGCTAATGGTAGCCGCGGTACCGGCAACAAACATTCCAGAAACTATAATATCACAGGTCTCATCTTTACCTATCTTGATCAACTTCTTTTGAAGTACAATATCTCCTTCGCCGCCGGATATAAATGTAATGACGCCTGTCCGTTGCTTCACTGGAGCGACAGCAGCCTTTTTCTGGCTCTCTTTAGGCCCTTTAGATTTAGCCCGTAACTCCTTGGCTTTCTGGGTATCCAAATACATGGTCTGATCAAACTCTGATGTGGCATCACTCTTTTTTTGCTCTGCATCATCCATATGGAATTCAATGAGATGTTTTCCAACAGTGATCTTATCTTTATTCGACAGTTTAACACTGACGACCTTGCGATCATTGACATAAGTCCCGTTCATACTCTGCAAATCAGTCAGGAAAAAATTGTTTCCCACCGTATCGAGTTTGGCATGATACCCGGAAACCGCCATGTTACTGACGACAATATCATTATCCTCATTGCGTCCAACGGTTATACCTGATTTTATGAAGGGATATGTTCTTATTTCAACATCCTTAAATTTTAAGACTAACTTTGCCACTATCAACCCCTCCGAAATAATTTAGAAAATAAAGAACGAAGCCAATAAAACCGTCCATTAACAAAATGTAGCAATAGTACTGTGATATTGTCAAGACCGCCATTTTTATTGGCTATTCCAACAAGTTTACGACATATTTTTTCAGGTATATTTTGATAAGTCACAACCTCCAAAATTTTGGAGTCATCCACCATATTGGTCAACCCGTCCGAGCATAGGAGAAAACGGTCACCAGGCAAGGCCTGAAACTCACAGACCTCCGGTTCTACATCCTCCTCCACACCAACGGCACGAGTCAGTACATGTTTATAAGGCGATTTCTCAAACTCATCTTCCCGGATAAGTTCTTCGCGTAGTTGATCATACGCTAACGTATGGTCGTTGGAAAGGCATTCTATATGATTCCCTCTTATCAAATAGACTCTGCTATCTCCTACATTTGCTGTTATAATTCTATCGTCAAAAACCGCAAGTACCACCGCGGTTGCACCCATCCCCTTGCAATTGGCCTTTCTCTGCGACATATTAAAAACAATCTTATTGGCCAACTTGATACCGCTATATACTATGTTTGCAGGTTCGGAAAGGGTGTTATCATAATTGGCCCGCAACACCTTTTCATCCCTCTCTCCAAGCCGGTATTGTTTTATGTAGTCTCGAATGGTAGTTACCACAAGCTGACTGGCAACTTCCCCGGCCTGATGCCCCCCCATCCCGTCTGATACAACATACACACCGCACGTGTCGTCTATTACAAAGTCATCTTCATTGCCGGAACGCACCTTGCCGACATCAGTCATTGCGTATGAATCTACCATAAAAGGATGTTGGAACCCCACGATAGCACTAAGTTGTTATGCGACTTTATTGAGTTGTTTGCTGTTACAAATAAAAACGTTATTATAAAAATATCAAAAATAATTCGTTTCGCAAGTACTCATAACACATTATTATTTTTTGCTTAACTCGTAACTCGTAACTCGCAACACGTAACCCGCATTCACCCTCCCGACTCGCCTGAGCACTCGCGATGGCGGGCAGGTCTGCTTCCGCAATATAAACTCTTATCCTATATACTTACCCTGCATTTTCATGTGTTCGATTTTTAGACATCTATTCATTACTACAGTAACCCCGGCATCGGCCAATAACTGTGCGGCATCCTTATTTTCAATCCCAAGCTGCATCCAAAACATCTTCGGTTTGACTTTCACAGCTTCTTCAGCCACAGGCATTATCTTGTCCGGAGATCTGAATACGTTAACAATATCTATGGGGTTGGGTATATGGGTTAAATCAGGGTAGACAATTTCTCCAAGGATCTCCTTTGCCTTGGGGCGAACAGGTATAATACGGTACCCCTGTTCTTGCATGTAATGGGCTACCATAAACGAATTGCGATGAGGTTTTGGGCTTAAACCTACCACCGCAATGTTTCTGCTCGCTTTTAAGATATCATAAATGGTTTCGTCGTCGGTTATGATCATTACTCTTTTATGTCACGAAATAATGTTTAACAGCTCTCCTATCATTTCATCTTCGGCAGAAATTGCTTTAAGATTAGCCTGAAAACCTCTTTTTATCAAGATTATATTTACAAACTCCTTTCCAATGTCAACATTCGATTGTTCCAATGCGTTTGACGCAATACTTCCCAGGCCGTTTGTCCCTGGCTGGCCGGTAATGGCGTCGCCTGATTCGTTGGTCTGTGAGTAAAGATTGTTTCCGATTTTTTTAAGTCCCTGCGGATTATTGAATTTGGCAATCGCCACCTGATAAAGGTCCATGACCTGGCCATTGCTGTAGCTACCGGTAATCACACCGTCAGTGCTGACGGCAACCGCTTCAAGATCGCCGGACCCATATCCGTCGGCAGACGAATAGACAGTCTTGGATGAAGCAGAATACTGTGTTGATGAAGATGCATCATTAACCCATGAAGAACCATTATAAAAAGAACCAAAATCGAGCCGAATCGACATCTCGGTCGAGCCGTCCGTTGCGCCCAAGAAGTCAGGATTAAAAGTAAAATGGCCATTTTTAAGGTCCGTAGCGACATTTTGAGATGTCCAATTGCCGGCCCCGTCATTAATATCCAGAGTCATATCCGATACAGCGCCGGAATCGTTAAATGTTAAGGTCCCCCGGGCCAATAAACCGAGGTTATCACCTGTAGTGCCGGGTCTTAGGTCCTCGGCTGGATTTGCGGTGACAATGAATTCCCACACAGAATCAGTCCCTGTCTTGTCAAAATAGGATGTAATGTCATGTGCTGCACCAACGCTGTCGTATACCTTTGTTGATGTCTGGTACTCATATGCATTGTTAGCCATATACTCCCCGGCGGGATTATCTCCATCCCATGCATTTGCAAGGGCGTTTGTTCCAACTGACTTGTCCTCTGAATTGGCATTAAGATTGATAATGTTTTTTACGACGGTTGTCTCTTCCGGAGGAGATGTAAACGAACCTAAAGTAATATCTTTAATCGCACCCTGCGCCTCGCCGGTATTCGGATCAATCTGCCATCCCTGTATGGCATGACCCGCAGTAGTGACAAATGTGCCATCTTTATCAAAGTTAAATTGTCCGTCTCTTGTATAATAAGTTCTTCCTTCCGGCGCTTCGGCTATAAAAAATCCATCTCCCCCTATAGCCATGTCAGTTGTTGAAGATGTTGATTCAAACGAGCCCTGAGAAAAATCCTCGGAAATTGCTCCTATGGTTGTACCTCGCCCCACCTGCGCTGTCCCTGAAGAAGCAGACACATCTTGAGTTGAGACCTCTTGGGAGCTTGCACGACTCGCTTTGAATCCCTGAGTATTGACGTTGGCCATATTGTTGGCAGCAGTACCCAACTTTTTTTCAAAGACCTTTAACGCTGATATTGCTGAGTAAATTCCGTTGATCATTTTTTCCACCCCTTTATTGTCAATTTTCGAGCCCTTTGAACAACTACCATTTTTCAAAGGACTCTTTTCCTTATTGTATTTATCGGATTTTTAAGAAAAAAGTTTAGCTCAATCAGTTTTGAAAGGGGAATTCCATTGACAAAAACATCGAGTTATTCTATGAAGAGAAATCATAATGGGCATTGAAATGCCTTTTCGAAACTGTCTTTAAAGTAAATTTTTAAACAAACCACGAAGGTGTTGATTCATCAGAAGATGAGGTGATCCCTGTCGTGGTTTTTTTTATTTTGGATGATTTTACCTTATTCGTGTAAATTCGTGTTCATTCGTGGCTGAATAGTCGCATTGTCTTTTAGTTAAAGGAGGAAAAAATGAAAAAGGTTAGAATGTCTTTAATCATACTATGCGCTGTTACTATGCTGTTATCCATGATTACAGACAGTTACGCCCACTTTGGCATGGTCATACCATCAGACGATATGGTTGCCCAATCAGACAATAAAAACATCGATCTAAATGTCATGTTTATTCACCCCATGGAAGGGGGTTATATGAACATGGTAAAGCCTGTCCAGTTTGGTGTGTTTATCAATGGCCAAAGGAACGATCTGCTGAGTACTCTTAAGGAGAAAAAGGCAAAAGGCTTTTCCACGTGGGAGGCAACCTATAAAATCAAGCGCCCGGGGGACCATATATTTTACGTTGAGCCGCAACCTTATTGGGAACCAGCCGAGGATTGTTTTATAGTCCATTATACTAAAGTAATAGTGAATTCCCTCGGTATGGAACAAGGTTGGGACGAAGAAGTCGGACTAAAAACAGAAATAGTTCCCCTGACCAGACCTTATGGGCTATGGACAGGGAATGTCTTTCAGGGTATAGTAAAAGCAAAAGGGGAACCGGTCCCTTATGCAGAGGTTGAAGTGGAGTACTTCAATAAAGACAGCAAGGTAAAATGGCCTGCAGACCCGATGATTACCCAGGTCGTCAAGGCTGATCAGAATGGTGTATTTACCTATGCAATGCCAAAAGCTGGATGGTGGGGGTTTGCGGCCCTGAACGAAGATGACGAAAAGATGAAACATAATGGTGAAGAAAAATCCGTAGAAATCGGGGCTGTGCTGTGGGTAAGAACCCATGACATGAAATGAAGGGGCATACGTCTAAAGTGATGAATGACGTAAGAGCCTCAAAGCAGTGGAGTGTTGGAGTACTGGAGTGTTGGTTATTTTTTCCCCATTACTCCATCACTCCACTACTCCAGGGTTTATCAGCCTCAATTGTCTATTGTTTACAAGACTGAACTATCGTTGGTGGAAGTAGGTCGCATATGCACATTTCTGAAGGGGTATTGTCAGCGCCCGTGTTAATCACGGGGGTGGCTGTATGTGTTGCCGGTGTTGGCATCGGCTTGAAAAAAATGGATTATAACAAGCTCCCCAAGGTAGCGGTTTTGGCTTCCGCCTTTTTCCTTGCTTCGTTAATCCATATCCCCATAGGGCTGTCCAGCGTTCACATGATTTTGAATGGAGTTGCCGGATTGTTGTTGGGCTGGACCGTCTTCCCTGCCATATTGCTTGCGGTTGCTTTGCAGGCGATCCTTTTTCAGTTCGGCGGATTAACAACGCTTGGTGTCAACACATGCAATATGGCTATCCCGGCTGTATTCTGCTACTACTTTTTCCGCGAAGGAGTAAAAAGTAACAAGTCCTGGATCATGGTAGCATCAGCTTTTTCCTGCGGTTTTGTCAGCGTATTCCTGAGTTCCATTCTGGTTGCGATAGCGCTGGCATCGACCGGAGAACCATTTTTCGAAGCCGGCCAGGTCGCTGTACTTGCACATATTCCGGTTATGATTACTGAGGGAATCCTTACGGTTTCCTGTGTAAGTTTCTTACGAAAAGTCAAGCCTGAAATGTTGGAGATACCGTATGCATAACTATGATACCGCTCAAAGATTAAAAAATTTGTCAATATTTAAGGCAAGAGGTATCTGTTTGTTTTGTATCCTTTTCATGCTCCTTGCCACTATAGCGCCCGCCCACGCCCATAAGGTAAATATCTTTGCCTATGCAGAAGGTGATACTGTTTTTACCGAAAGTTATTTCAATGATGGGAAGAAGTGCATAAAATCGACAGTTACGGTGTTTGACGAGCAAGGGAATAGACTGTTGGAAGGGAAGACCGACAAAGATGGGCTCTTTTCGTTTAAGATCTCCCAACATGACGATTTGAGGATCGTTCTTACAGCAAGCATGGGGCACAGGGCAGAATATGTTCTTAAAAAAACAGAATTCCCCGATTCTGTAAGTGCAACTAAACCGGATACACCCACTATGCAAGCTTCTCGTATCGTGGACCAGGGAGACGTTGAGGGAAATACGGCCGGAGTAGACACAACACACCTGCAATCCTTGATAGAAGAGTCGCTTGATAAAAAATTAGCGCCGATAAAAAGGACACTCGCAAAAATTGAGCAAGACCGTGGCCCATCACTTGCGGAGGTAGTAGGAGGAATCGGCTATATTTTCGGGATCATGGGGCTGGCGATCCTTTTTAGAAACAAAAAAAAATAAGTAAAGAATTTGGAGTGATGGAGTATTGGAGTGATGGAGTAATGGAAAACCGAAAAGCCAATCTTTTCTGCCGGAAATGGGAGCAGAACACTCCCTGGATTTCAATATATTCTATCTAAGATATAGATCAACACTCCAGTACTCCAGTACTCCAACACTCCAATACTCCCGAAAACTATTCGGACAGGGTTTTCCAGGACTTAATATGAATATAGAAGAATTTGCGGAAGGGAACTCGTTTCTCCATAGACTTGACCCAAGAGTTAAGATCATCGTAGCAGTTTTTTTTTCGATTGTGGTTGCAACAGCGATCCGTCATTCAATAGCGCTGTCTGCTTTTTTCCTACCCGCGGTTGTAATCATCGCCGCCCGACTCGACCTAAAAAAAGTTGGGTGGCGTCTTCTCATCGTCAACGGTTTTATTCTCTTCCTTTGGTTCTTTCTCCCCTTTACATACCCTGGTCAAACTGTCTTTTCGTTGGGGCCACTCAAGGCGTCTCGGGAAGGAATCAATTACGCCCTTTTGATAACGCTAAAATCAAACGCTATCATCCTTGCCTGTATAGCATTTCTTGCGACATCGCCCATGCCCAAACTTGTCCATGCATTGAATCGCTTGTATTTGCCTGACAAACTAGTCCATTTATTCTTATTTTGCTACCGATACGTACATGTGATTCATCTCGAATATCATAAGCTGGACCACGCACTTAAAATACGCTGTTTTAGACCCAAGACCAATCTCCATACCTATCGAACGTACGCCTATCTTGTAGGTGTTCTCCTCCTAAGAAGCTACGATCGTTCAAATAAAATTTACAATGCTATGTTATGCAGGGGATTTAAAGAAAAATATTGGGTACTCGATTACCTTTGCTTGAACCGATCCGACATTGTTCTGGGTATGATTATGTGTTTCTATATAATGGGGTTAATATTGTTTCAATGGCTGCACACGATACAATAATCACATTAAAAGATATAACCTTCGGTTATCAAACAAGACCTAATGTGCTTAAAAAAATCAGTTTTACGTTGTCCGAAGGTGACCGGGTCGGTCTGGTAGGTCCCAATGGGAGTGGCAAGACAACACTGTTCCATATTATTATGGGGTTGCTAAAGCCGTTAGCAGGTGAGATCAACATATTGGGTAAGGCAAGAAAAATAGAACCGGATTTTCGTGAAGTTAGAGAAAAAATTGGTTTGCTGTTTCAAGACTCTGACGACCAACTCTTCAGCCCCACCGTGGCCGAAGACATCGCCTTTGGTCCACTCAATCTCGGCAAGTCCTCTCAGGAAGCAAAGGTTATTGTAAAGGAGACGCTTGCAGAGTTAGGAATGCCCGGTTTTGAAAATAGGGTAACCTACAATCTTTCAGGAGGAGAAAAAAGACTTGTAGCACTTGCCACCGTACTGGCGATGAATCCGAAAGTTTTGTTGCTTGATGAACCAACAGCAGGGTTAGACAGCGATGTCACAAAAAAGATAACAGCGATCTTAAAAAATCATTTTCATACCTACATCATCACATCTCATGACGAACAGCTATTAAAGGAAACAACAAGCTGTACTTACAGAATGACCAAGGGGACGATAGAGAGAATAAGTTAGTGCCCACCCAGAAATGGCATATTTTGTCCCAATACGGCGTTCTCCGTCCCGCCCAGGCGGGATATAAACCTTTGTTCGGCCTTGTCTCGAGGCAAAAGATGCTATTTCTGGATGGGCACGAGTAAAAATTTTGACACCCACCCTGAAAAAATATCAGAATTGTAACTCACATACGTTTGCATATCTACCCAGAATAAAAGCAAAAGCATAACGATCTAAACTTGTTAGACACGTTTCCGTGGAGCTTGGCAAGATAATTGCAAAAGGAAGTTATACAAAACGGTTAATATTTCAAAGCCTTCTTCCGAATAGTAATTATAAGAGCGACGGGAGTATCCCAACAGGGCTACAGGGAGGTGGCAACAATGATTATTCTGTTCGAAATCTATAATCACTTTTTACGGCTTGCCGGATATAAGGCATTTTATATTCCGCTCAGATTAAGAGACCTTCTAATCGTTAAAACAAACATAATACTCCCTATCGCTCATCACCATGGCAAGCAAGTTCTTGTAAAAGAGGAAGACTTTGAGGAGATGCTAAACAAGTTGCAGACCGTGGAACGTGTTGTGAGCCAGGTAACAGGCGCCCCGCCATATGAAGGACTATCAGAAGAGGAAATGTTTGATCTTGCCTTTTGTTATATAAAAGATAGGAATTTAGCCGATCTCATGCATGAGGTGGAGCATGTCCTCTGGTCCAGCTACGTTACACCTTCTTCTTTTTCTTCAAGTTAAGAATTGACGCTATTTCTTCTGTAGTAAGCCGGACAAACTCTTCGAATCGCTCCGGTGACAGTTGCTTGCCAGGCTCCGGCACTTCCTTCAATCCGCTTGGACGAACCAGACGCGGGGAGTTTTGAAGTTCTCGCTTCGGCACAATTTCAAAAGACTCGGGAAACTTATCTTCAAAGTACATCTCCTGAAAACCAGAAAATTTCAGGGAATGGGCGGTCGAGTCAAGAATTACCTCTTCATCCCTTTGTAAGGCTCCGGAGTTTATCGCCTCAACCAACCCGGCAAGTGTCTCACCGCCCTGAGTGCAAACAATGTGTCCGTTCCTGTTGGCTGTAAGCTGCCAGTCCATGATCGCCTGTTCGGTCACCTCTACGAAAAAAACCCTTTGTCCTTTAGCCTTTTTATTGTATTTTTCAACCAAATTAATTACTCTCGGCATGGAAACAGGATTGCCGATCATGGCGGCCTGGGCTACGCTCGGTTTTACAGTTACCGGTTTAAAAGCGCGCTTATCTATATCCGGTTCCAGATAATACCGGTACACAGGATCGGCATGAACAGACTGTACCCCTACAATCTTTGGCAATGTATCTATAATTCCTGTTTCAAAAAACTTCAAAAACCCACTCATAATCGCTGTGATATTACCCGCGTTCCCTATAGGGACCACAACGGTTTTGTTATCCAGGTTATAATCGAATTGCTGGGCAATCTCATAAGAATAAGATTCCTGACCCAATATCCGCCAGGCGTTCTTTGAGTTTAAGAGCGCGACGTTATAATTATCCGAAAGGGCCTCAACCACCTTCATGCAGTCATCAAAAACACCGGGAATTTCAAAGACCATAGCTCCGCTTCCCAGGGGCTGGGCAAGCTGCTGCGGAGTCACCTTCTTGTGGGGCAAGAGCACGGCAGATTTTATCTGAGGTTGCAAGTAGGAAGCATAAAGGGCGGCAGAGGCGGAAGTGTCTCCTGTGGATGCGCAAACCGCTAAGATCTCCGAGACAGCCCCTGTTTTGATCATATGATTGATATAAGTAAGGGCGCTCGCCATACCCCGATCTTTAAAAGAAGCACTCGGATTCTGCCCGTCGTTTTTAAAGTAAAACTTACACCCGACCTCCTTTTGGAGCGGGTCGTTTGCCTCAACAATAGGAGTATTCCCTTCACCCAGATAGACTATGGAATCGAGCGGAAGTGTCGGTCCGATAAACTCGTGGTATATATAAATGCCCTTTAGCGCGGGGATATTAAGCATTCTTCTATAATCAAAGACCTTGCGCCAGACATCTCCCGGAATGATTCTCAATTGTTCGAAAAGCTTATCTTCCAAAAGAAGCACACTGCCACACTTGGGGCAAGTGTACAGAAGCTGGTCAATATCAAATTCTTCATTGCATTTTAAACATCGATAGATTATCTCCCCTCCAATCTTCGGCAGAAGATAGGGTTGAATCTTTTTTGGAAAGTCTTCGAGTTTCATAAGACGTGCCTTTCGATCCTTTCCGCTCCCCCCATATACGGCCTCAGGGCCTCTGGAATGATAACAGTCCCGTCGGACTGCTGATAATTTTCGAGGATCGCGACAAATGTGCGCCCTACGGCAAGCCCCGAGCCGTTCAATGTATGAACCAGTTCCGTCCCTTTTTTACCCTTTCTTCGGAATCGAATATTGCCCCTTTTTGCCTGAAAGTCTTCGAAATTGCTGCAAGAAGAGATCTCGCGGTATAGCTCCTGTCCCGGTAGCCACGCCTCTATGTCATACGTTTTTGCGGCTGAAAAACCAAGGTCACCCGTACAAAGCGTGATCACCTGATAGGGGATCTCTAAACGCTGTAAGATTGTTTCAGCATTTTGCAGGAGTTTTTCCAATTCGTCATAAGAGGTCTCGGGAGTGGTAAACTTGACCAACTCCACTTTGTTGAACTGGTGTTGCCGAATCAACCCCCGGGTATCTTTGCCGTAAGAGCCCGCTTCTGAACGAAAACATGGGGTATAAGCGGTATAATATATAGGGAGGTCTTCCTCACTTAGAATCTCTCCTTGGTGGATATTGGTTACGGGAACCTCTGCCGTAGGAACAAGAAAAAAGTCCCACCCTTCCAGCTTGAAAAGGTCTTCCTCAAACTTGGGAAGCTGTCCCGTAGCCGTCATAGATGTGCGGTTAGCCATGAACGGAGGAAGAACTTCACGATAACCATGGCCTGTCTGAATGTCCAACATAAAATTTATTAGGGCTCGTTCCAGTTGAGCGCCTTGCCCAAAATAAAGGGCAAATCTTGCACCAGCAATCTTGGCCGCCCTCTTAAAATCAAGTATTCCTAAGTTTTCACCAATAGTCCAGTGGTCGAGCGGCTTAAAATCAAAGTTAGGAGGAGTCCCCACCCTTTTTATAACAGGGTTGTCGGACTCGTCCCGGCCTTCTGGGACAGAAGAATGAGGGATATTGGGAAGAGTCATAAGGATCTTATGAATCGCCTCCTCCTTTTCAGAGAGTCGTTCGTCCAGTTCTTTTATATTTCGAGAAACTACGCGCATCTTTTCTATCTCTTCAGCGGTATCTTTCTTTTCTTTCTTCATACAGGCAATAGCGTCTGAAACAACGTTACGCTCATGTTTTAACTTCTCGACCTCTGAGAGAATCGACCGCCGCTCTGAATCAAGATTCAAGAAAAGCTCTAATTCATGACCATAGGCATCTCCTCTCTTTTTCAGGCCTTCTTTAACGAGTTCTATATTCTGGCAAACAAATTTTAAGTCCAGCATAACAGACCCTCTCTGCTCCAATGTCGTTGACTTACTGATAAAACGAAAATCAATGCCACGTTTTGAAAATTTGATATTTGGATTTCGGATTTGCTTCGAATTTCGACCTGCCCGCTTGTGCCTCGCTCTGGCAGGCGGGTATTCGGATTTCAAGTTTAGTTACTTAAGTACGGGGTATCATGAACCAATATTTTAGTCAATAATTATTGTCACTTGACTTTCATGACAAATTTTGGTAAGAATCTTTTTTTAAAAACTGTCAGATGGGTTTTATGGAAGATATCAGGATACGAAAAGAAGAGATCCGCCGTCAAACGTTAAAAAACCGTAACAAGCTTTCTGAAAAAGAACGGTATGAAAAAAGTGCCGCCATTTTAGAAAGGCTTTTTTCTTTTGCCAATTTTTTGGAAGCAAAAGTGGTCCTTTTTTACGTTGCAACCAAGACTGAAGTATCTACAGAAGAGGTGATCCGAAAGAGCTTTGCTTACGAGAAAATAGTAATTGTACCTTGGACAGATACTAAAAATCGTCAACTCTTACCATTCAAGATTGAAGACTTTGACCAAGACCTCTTGCCTGGCTACAAAGGCATACTCGAACCGGATCAATCCAGGACAAAACAGATCCCTGTCGACCAGATCGATCTTGCGATCATCCCTGGTGTTGGTTTTGATACACGTGGGGGCAGAATCGGCCAGGGAGGAGGATACTACGATCGTTTTATCCCAACCCTTAATATCACCACGAGAAAGGTCGCTTTGGCCTTTGAATGTCAGATAGTCCAACAGGTACCAATGGAGTCTACGGATAAGTACGTGGATATCATTATTACCGAAGACAGGGTCATTTATAAGATTTGATGACCTCGTAAAAAGGTCTCAATTCACCTGGACAAACTTAGTGCACTCCTCAAAACGCCTTCCCAGGTATTCATTTTTCTGGAAAGCTTCATGATATGTTTTCTTAAAATTCTCCTTGATTTTTTTGTTGCAAACTGTTTTGGTGACGCAACTCACAAACAGCGTCGTACAATATTGTAGCGCCGAACTACCCAATAATACAATATTGTAGATTTTTTGCCACATTAATAATTGCACGATTTCGCAAGAAAACATAGTTAATTCTATGCCTTTGCCGCCTTTGTTGCATTTGGTATACAATTTGCGGTGAGAAGCAAGAAAATTCATATTTTTTTAAATAGCCTGGGAGGTAAAGATGAATATTAAAACCGAAGAAGACGTACTGAAAATTGTAAAGGAAAAAAATGTAAGTTTTATCCAGTTCTGGTTTACCGATGTCCTTGGGATGCTGAAAAGCTTTGCCGTAACACCGTCGGAGCTGGAGATGGGGCTGAGCGAAGGGATGGGGTTTGACGGCTCCTCCATCGAGGGCTTTGCCAGGATACATGAAAGCGACATGATCGCAAAGCCTGACATAAAGACCTTTGCATTTGTGCCGTGGCGTCAGAGTGAGGATGCCCCTGTTGCCCGGATGTTCTGCGATATCATGAATCCGGACGGCACCCCCTATGATGGAGACCCCAGGTATGTGCTGAAAAGAATGCTAAACAAAATCGCAAAAAAAGGCCATACATTCTATGTCGGCCCCGAGCTCGAATACTTCTATTTCAAAGACAACAAGGGGACGGAATGTCTTGATGAAGGGGGATATTTTGACGCGCGTCCACTCGATATGGGGAGCGACCTCAGAAGAGGCACCATCTTTGCCTTACAAGATATGGGGATTCAGGTGGAATACAGTCACCACGAGGTTGCGCCAAGCCAACATGAAATAGACCTGCGATACGATGAAGCGCTCAAAATGGCCGACAAGACAATGACCTACAGAGTAGTAGTCAAGGAAATAGCAAGGCAACAAGGGTGTTACGCTACATTCATGCCGAAACCGATCTTTGGTCAAAACGGAAGCGGCATGCACGTCCATCAGTCCCTGTTCAAAGGAAAAGCAAACCTTTTCTATGACGCGAACGGCCAGTACAACCTTTCTGACATAGCAAAAGGTTATATCGCGGGGGTTATGAAACATGCCAGAGAGATTGTCGCGGTAACCAATCAGTGGGTAAACTCATACAAACGACTGGTACCGGGATATGAAGCGCCGGTGTATATCTCCTGGGCCAACAGGAACCGGTCCGCCATGATACGGGTACCAATGTACAAGCCCGGCAAGGAAGCCGCCACAAGGATTGAGCTCAGGTCACCCGATCCTGCCTGTAACCCCTACCTTGCCTTTGCGGTCATGCTTGCGGCAGGTCTAAAAGGTATTGAAGATGGCTACGCGCTCAGCGATCCGATTGAGGAAGATATTTTTGAAATGACAGCAGCGGAAAAGGAGTCACGAAAGATCACTACGCTGCCCGGAAATCTCTATGAAGCTATTTGCGAGGTAGAAAACTCCGAACTCGTGAGAGAAGCCCTTGGGGATCATATCTTCAACAAGTTTATTGAAAACAAAAAGATAGAATGGGACAAATACAGAATCCATGTAAGTCAGTATGAGCTTGAGAAGTACCTTCCGGTTATGTAACACATAAGGGCTTGCGATAACTTCTCATATTAGCCGATAACGAAACTGAAAAGGGGTTCCCGACGAGAGATCACCGCCTCGTCGGAAACCCCTTTTTGCATAAGAGAGCATTCCCGGCCCAAAGGACCGAGCTTTCAGACATAATAAAAAACGGTTTTGTATCAATAGGCCTACTTTCCTACAATATTGTATTTATATGTCGTACCGCAACAACACAGTTTCATAAGACTAACCATTTGATATAATAGATTTATTAGTCTTTTTTGCACTAATGGCATATGCCTTGCTCTATTCCTCCGTGTAAGTAAGACCACTGCGAGTTACAAAATCTTATGAGTGTCAGGAGGATTGAAAATGATCAACGCGGGAGACACGGTTTTTATTCTTATTTGTTCAGCCCTGGTTATGTTTATGACCCCGGGGCTGGCTCTTTTCTATGGCGGAATGGTTCGAACCAAGAATGTCCTGGCGACAATTATGCAAAGCTTTATAGTCATCGGCCTGGTTTCGGTAATCTGGGTATTGTGGGGCTATTCCCTTGCATTTGGCCCTGATGTGGGTGGCATTATCGGAGATCTGTCCTGGTTCGGCCTGAAAGGTGTGGGCCTTTCCCCGAGCCCTGACTATGCGGGTACCGTACCTCATCAGGCCTTTATGATTTTCCAGGGAATGTTTGCCATCATTACCCCGGCTCTCATTGCCGGTGCCTTTGCGGAACGCATGAAATTCAGCACATTTTTGGTCTTTGTCGCGCTCTGGTCTACGCTTGTATACAGTCCCCTGGCACACTGGGTCTGGGGTGCCGGCGGTTGGATTGGGGCGATGGGAGCCCTTGACTTTGCGGGCGGAACAGTTGTCCATATCAGCTCCGGGGTTTCCGCGCTTGCCGCGGCCCTTTTAATTTCCAGGAGAAAGGGGTATGGTAAAGAGCAATTTATTCCCCACAGTCTCCCCATGACCATTACGGGCGCCGCCATCCTTTGGTTTGGATGGTTTGGGTTCAACGCTGGGAGTGCCCTTGCTATCAACGGTTTGGCTGTAAGCGCCTTTGTAACGACCCATGTGGCTGCGGCGGCTGCGGCCTTAACCTGGGTGTTTGCGGAATGGATTCACCGGGAGAAACCAACCACCCTCGGGACAGCCAGCGGGGCAGTAGCCGGACTTGTGGCGATCACACCCGCCGCGGGATTTGTCGGCCCCGTGTCAGCCTTGATTATTGGTGGCCTGGCAGGGATAATCTGTTATATGGGTGTGTTGACCAAATCAAAACTGGGGTATGATGATTCCCTTGACGTGGTAGGTATACACGGATTGGGCGGCACATGGGGAGCCTTAGCCACCGGGCTTTTTGCCAGTAAGGCGGTGAATCCGGGCGGGGCCGACGGTCTCTTTTTCGGCAACCCCGGGCAGCTTTGGATCCAATTTTTATCTGTCGTGGTCACCTGCATTTTTGCTTTTGTGATGACTGTTATTATTCTCAAGGTACTTGATTGGACCATGGGACTGAGGGTTTCCGATGAAGAAGAAGTCAGAGGATTAGATATTTCGCAACACAGTGAGACGGCATATAGTCTATAGAAATTGTCGAATTGACGAATTCAGGGATTGAGGGATTGTAAGTATCTCACCATTCCTAAATCCGCATTATGGAGGAAATATGAGAAAGATTGAAGCAATTATCAAGCCTTTTAAGCTGGACGACGTCAAGGAAGCTCTTACAGGGATTGGAGTTCACGGGATGACGGTGTCCGAGGTCAAAGGATTCGGCCGTCAGAGGGGCCATACCGAAATCTACCGCGGGGCGGAATACAGGGTAGATTTCGTTCCCAAACTCAAACTGGAGGTGGTCGTAGATTCGGAGCTCGTTCCTGAAGTTGTAAAGGTGATCGAGCAAAAAGCGAAGACCGGATCAATAGGCGATGGGAAGATTTTTGTCAGCGCCTTGGATGAGGTTATTCGCATAAGAACAGGCGAGAGAGGGAAGGATGCTGTATAAGTTTAGTAACGGACATGAATGAACAAGAATCCCCTGTCAGCGTATTGCGGGGAAAAAAAGCGCTGTTGCTCTCCAATTTTTTGAAAGGAGATGAGTCTTGTTTCCTGGAACGGCATGCGGAAATCTTGGACGATTACTTCCGCGAAACTTTTGCCGGGAGTTCTGTCGGACCCAGGGTTCACATGGACAAGAATCCCTATGCGATTATCGCATTGGGCGGCTACGGGAGAAAAGAGCAATGCCTCCATTCTGATGTAGATGTCCTTCTGCTTTTTAAGAAAAAAATCCCTGACGAGGCCAAAGGCATTATTAATGAGATATTCTATCCGTTATGGGACATCGGCCTTGAAGTAGGCTATGCAACCCGCACTTTGAAGGAATGCAGTAGACTCGCCTGCCAGGACTTTGAGGTTCTCACTTCTCTCATCGATGCGCGGTTCCTCTGCGGCATCTCTTCCCTATATTCAGTTCTCATGGAACAATTACACGGCAAGGTCCTTCGTAAGTATGGACGCAAGTACATAGAATGGCTTGTGGAAAGAAATCAAGACCGGCACAGACGGTTTGGAGATTCCTCCTATCTTTTAGAGCCTAACCTCAAAGAAGGGCTCGGCGGCCTGAGAGATTATCATAGCATCCTCTGGGCCGCACGGGGCAAATACGACCTTAAGGGGCTGCGAGAATTGGAGGTTTCGGGCCACCTGTCCAATGATGAGTGCCACACCTTAGCCGAGGCATTGTCATTTATCTGGGGGGTCAGAAACTGGCTACACTATTTAAGCAGACGGAAGTGCGATCAGCTTTACTTTGAATACCAGGTCAAGCTTGCCCGGGACCTGGGATTCAGACAAGAAAATAGTCAACAGCCTGTTGAAGTATTCCTGGGGGCGCTGCATGGCCACATGGAGTTTTTGAAGCAACAGCATCTTATGTTTCTTAACAAAGTGTTGTCCAAAAAACAGAGACCCGGAAAGGGCGTCCGCCGGGTCGTGTCAAAAGGCATCGAAGTCGTGCACGATGCCCTGAGTTTTGAGTCTCCGGAGACGATTCTCCGCAATCCAAAGCTGTTAATCAAGATATTTGGACGAAGCGCCAGGCTGGGGATACCTTTGAGCATAGAAGCAAAACGCTTGGTGAAAGAGTTCTTGTCCCTTGTCGACGAAAATTTTCGAAGTTCCAGAGTCGTTGTCCAATCCTTTGAACGCATACTGGTCGCCCCGACACAGACCTTTAATGTCTTAAATGAAATGTTGAACACAGGCATTATGGTCGCACTCATCCCCGAAATGAAAGGGATTGTCAATCGGATTCAATACGATGAGTATCACCTCTATCCCGTGGATAAGCATTCCCTGCGTACCGTGCAGACGTTAAAGGGCTTCGGAGGCCCGGGCCTTGAAGGGGGGGATACGCTCTGCCGGAAATTGTTTTCAGAAATAGCCAGGCCGGAACTGTTGCTTTGGGCGGCTCTTTTGCACGATGCGGGCAAGGGCGGGCACAGTAAAGACCACGCGCGGCACGGGGCCGATGTGGTCAAGTCTGTGTTTGGAAGGATGGACTTTGCCGAGCAGGATATCGATACCATCTCGTTTCTGGTCCGTGAACATCTCGTACTGATTAACACCGCCACCCGTAGAGATCTCAATGATGAAAAGACTGTAGTGCATTGTGCCGGAAAAATTCCTGACACTGAGTCACTGAAGATGCTCTATCTGCTTACAGTTGCCGACTCAAAGGCTACGGGCCCGAAGGCTTGGAACGATTGGATAGCTGTCCTCTTGAAGGATCTCTTTTTTAAGGTATATCGCATGCTGAAGAAGGGGGAACTGGCCACGCCTGGAGCCATCAATATTGTGGAGAATAAGAGAAAAGAAGTTTTAGGGGACGCCGTATCCATGCCCACAAAAGCGGTGGCAGCGCTATTCGACCAGATGTCGCCACGCTATCTATTATACACCTCGTCGAAGGACATCCTCTGGCATATCGACCTGTATCAAAAACTTGGCCATGAGCCTTTTGTCCTGGAGGCACAGGCCGTTCCCGGCACAAATTACAGGGACGTTACTATCTGTGCGAAAGACTTCCCCGGGCTTTTTTCAAAAATATCCGGCGCGTTCACTTTGAACAATCTCGATATTCTAAACGCTCATATATATACGTGGCGAAATCACATAGCCCTCGACATTTTCAAAGTTAAAGCCCCTCCTGATACACTCCTAGAGAACGAAATATGGGCGCGGTTCAAAAATGATTTGCGATCTGCCCTGAAGGGGGAGCTGGCCCTTGGTCCCGCTCTTAACCAGAAGCTGCGGGCGTATCAATCGTTGCGGAAAACAATATCGAGAAGGCCGGACAAAATTGTCGTGGACAACCAGTCATCTGATTTTTTTACTGTTATAGAAGTCCACACGCATGACATCCCAGGTCTTCTTTACAAGGTCACTGATGTCCTTTTACGGTGCAAGCTTGACATCTGGGTTGCCAAGATCGCCACCAAAGTCGATCAGGTGGTCGATGTCTTCTATGTTCGGGATTTTGATGGCCAGAAGGTGGATGAACCGGAGCAGATAGGGGCTATCAAGGAAGCAATAATGAAAATATTGACTAACTGAATCCCGTCCGGCTTTTTAAGCAAATTCCTTCAAAAGGCTTTGGTGTTGATTTTGACCAGCAATAGCCGCAAGGCGGACTTAAATCCGTGTTGCCTCGGCTACTAACCTGTCAAACTTTTCAACTTTCACTACCGGTGATGTGCTAAAAGAGATCCCTGTCAATCTCCGGCAAGTCCCTATGTATACTCATATCGAACAGATCGAAAAGAAAGATGTGTCTTATCTTTGCCCTCAATCCGCAACAGTGCGATAACATCTTTGGAGCAATGGATGACCCGTACCCCTTGTTCCCGGTAGGCGCCATGCGCGTGAGTATGTCCGCAGAGTACTACGCTCACCCGTCCCCTAATCGCCTTAAGAAATTGCTCTGAGTCTCTTAGTTTTTTTAGTCGTTTTTTAAACCGCTTCAGTGGCGAATGGTGCAAGATCAACACAGGGCATCTCATCCTCACGTCTGTCCGATCCAGAATGTCTGAGATTTTCTGAATCTGTCTGTTGCCGATATATCCGGTGGCGCCCAAACTTTTCGATGTCGAGTCTATTCCGATCAACGCGACCGGCCCGACGAGCTTAACCCAGGGGTAGTAAAATTCCGTAACCATTGCGGATTCATGAAGTTTTTTAAAATGTTTTAGAAACCCCGTTGCGGAAAGTTGCTCGCGGAATATGCCCAAGAGACGGAGATCATGGTTCCCGGGAACGATACTGGTTGCCAGGGAATTATAAAATCCGTACGCTTTCAGGTCCTGTTTTGCCTTTGCAAAAAGCACGCTGCTTCCCTTTTTGGTAAATCCCCTCCGAAATGGGATACGGGAAACCAGATCACCGCCTAAAATCAGGTGATCCACTCCGGATTCAACGTACTCTTCACAACTCCACAAAACGTCCCGAAGCCGATTGCTGTCTTGATCCAGATGAAGGTCAGACACAGCTGCAAGGTATTTCTGCTTTTTCGTTACGGACATAATTCTCCGACAGCCTCCTAGATCACCAAATAAGAGAATCTCATTATACACATTATGCCAGATTCGACGAAGGAAGGAAACAAGCCCGATCTTTTCTTATTATCTCAAAATACCAGTTGATAGCGGCTTCCCGCTCCCCGCCCTAACATCTGAAGTAATTCCTGTTTGGTGAGCGTTTTAAGGGCATATTGAACAGTCCGGCGAGGCAGGCCTGTATTTTCTACAATATCACCAACCTTCAAGCGGTTTTCCGGGCTTGATTTAAAGCAGTTCAAAACAGCTAATGCCGATTCTGAGAGCTTCTGCAGGTTGGCATAGCGCTTACGATAAAGCTCGATATCGGCTAAAGAAGCCTCCAGGATATTGATGAAAAACCAGGCTAACGGCTCCAAATTGTATTGCGTGGGGTCGGATTGAAACTTTCCTTCTGAGCATTGGTGAAGGACAGTGTAATAAAGGGCGCGACTTTGCTCAATATGGCGGTCAATCGCAATGTAGGGAGTAATGCTCGTCAGGTACTTATCGCCGGAGTGGAATAAAATCAAAATAAAAAGCGCCCGTCCCAGCCGCCCATTCCCATCCTGAAAAGGGTGGATAGCCAGAAACCGAAACGTAAACTCCGTGGCAACCAACATGGGCCAGGGGTGGTCTCGGATAATGGCATTATACCAGTTGATCAGTTCCGCCATGGCAGTCGTTGTAATGATGCCGGGAGGAGAAGGGTCTAATACCACACGCTCCTCCCCGGTTTCGTGATTTATAGCAACGACGCGGTTCGGAGTCGTCTTATATCCCCCTGCGTGGTGTGATGCTTGAGGATAGTATCGCAGCAAATCATGATGGAGTCCTCGAACGGTAGCTTCTGTGAGGGGAAAAAGTTCATCGGCTTGCAGATATACGGTTGTCAGTACTTGCCGGCAACCAACTACTTCTTCAACACTTCGTTCTCTATCCTTTGAAAGCTTGTCCAGGATAAAAGATTTTTTCTCTTCAAAGGCGGTTGTTTTGCCGTCGTCATTCAATGTGGTATCGACCCATTCAATTTCCTGGTCTGTGAGAACAGCATTCTCTATTCTGGTAGAGGCTCCAATGTTGCTGATTAAGGCAAAACGATGCAGATATTTCGCCTCATCAGGCGATAGGTCCTTTAAATCTTTATACGTTTCAGCGAGTAATCCTTGGAGATTTTTCAGCCTATTTTCCATTTTTGGGCTGGGAGCAAACGATAGCATACGAACCTCTCGTTAAAATGAAACCCTTCTTAAAACATACAACATTGAACAAAATAGCGCAATATATTTTTATTATAAGTTGCGCATTATTGCGCGACCCACATTGGAGCCCCGTCCAGCTTTTTAAGAAAATTCCTTTAAATGGCATTGTTGTTGATTTTTTCCACGGCGTAGCAATGTCACCTTTCATCCTTTGAGCTTTGAGCTTTCAGCCTTTCGCTTTCGGCCTTTGCCCCGCGCCCTGCGCATTCCCATAAGCAACTAAAATCGTTTGACATTGATGAAGAGCGTCTGTAAAATAATAAAATGCCCTCAAGGATGCTACCCATTTCAAAATCAGCTGTCTTTTCTGAGAAAATGTCTACAACTGACGATCTTCACGAACTGTTCGATATCGTTGATTTAAACGATAGGGTAATCGGTACATCAACTCGAAAAGAGTGCAACTCAAACCCGGACCTTATACACAGGGCTGTTTTTGTGTTGATTTCCAATAGTAAAAACCAGTTTCTCTGGCAAAAAAGAAGTCTGACAAAGGACACAAGTCCGGGAAAATGGGTGACCTCGGTAAGCGGTCACGTTAACGCCGGTGATGACTACGAAGAGACTGCTGTTCGTGAGTCTGAAGAAGAATTGGGCATCAAAATAGAGGTGGAATATTTAGGTAAGTTCCTCTTTCGCTATCCAAAAGAAACCGAATATTCCGCCATTTTCAAAGCATACTCAAATGGTCCATTTGAGTATAACGAAGAAGAGATCTCTGAAATCAGATTCATGACCCTTGACGAAATACTGGCAAAGGAACAAGAAGGGCAGCTCACATTAGCAAAGCCGGTGCATCTTATTATTGAATCTCTGTCTTTGCGTTAAGATGTTTATTACGGTTAGAAATCACTAAGGGAAGTAGGAGAACTTGTTGACTATGCAGAATAACTCTGGGGCCAATAGAATTAAGTCAACGGATTCAACTATGTCTCTCCAAACTTGCGCTTTGCGCTGCGGCAGACTCAGTTCGTGAAAAATACCAGTGGGTCCAAAAACAGAAACAAATAATTGACATTGTCTCTACAATGTCATATTAATAAGGCCATGAAAATATTTAAATGGAATGTGGAAAAAAACGAAATTCTTGCAAGGGAAAGAGGTATTACATTCGAAGAAATTGTCCAGAGAATTGGATTTGGAGCTAAAGTCATAGAAACAGACCATCCCAACAAGAAGAAGTATCCGAATCAAAAAATACTGATAGTTGATGTGGATGGATATGCCTATTTAGTTCCATGTGTTATAAATAAAAACGAGTATTTTCTTAAAACGATTATTCCCAGCAGGAAGGCGACCAAGAAATACCTTGGAGGAGAAAATGGTTAAAAAACAAAAAAAAATAGTCCTTGATGAATATGAGAAAGAAATCTTAGAGGCGTACGAAAATGGAAAGCTAAAACCCTCGAAATCACAGGCTGATTACCAGACAATAGCCCGCAATACGATGAAAAAGAACCGTAAGATCAACATAAGGATTTCGGAAAATGACCTTTCCGCTTTACAAAGAAGAGCCGCGCGGGAAGGCATTCCTTATCAAACACTAATTGGAAGTGTGCTTCACAAATATGCCAGTGGATTCTTGAAATAAGCCAGATCAAAAGAGACCTTTGAAAAATGTTTCCCGCTATCAGCTGAAATCAGATTTATGACCCTCGATGAAATACTGGCAAAGGAAGAAAGGGGACGGCTCACATTAGAAAAGCCGGTGCATCTTATTATTGAATCTCTGTCTTTGATGGCGTCGCAAAAAGTCCCATCTACGGTGTTGTAGTGGTTTTTCAGGCACTCGACATACCATAGTATGCCTTCGCACCTGAAAAACCACTACGCCTTGTATATGGACCTTTTTGCTTAGCCATCTTATGCTAATGTCGTCATTTTTTACGAGTTTATCATGACTGAGGTAACACTACATGAAACAGACCGCCCAAATTATTATCGATGGAAAGACCCTGGAACTACCCATTATCACGGGTTCCGAGGGGGAAAGGGCCGTTGATATTTCCAGGTTGCGCCAGGAGACCGGCCTCGTCACGTTTGATCCCGGCTTTGCCAATACAGGCAGCTGCAAAAGCAACATAACCTTTATGGATGGAGAAAGAGGAATCCTCCGTTACAGGGGCATTCCAGTGGAGCAACTTGCGGATCATTCCACCTTTGTTGAAACATCGTATCTCTTAATAAACGGTGAACTCCCTACCCAAAAACAGCTAACCCGGTTCTCCGTGTTGTTAAATGACAACTCCCTTGTCCATGAGGACATGCGTGCTTTTTTTGAGAACTTCCCCCGAGGGGCGCATCCCATGGGGATTCTTTCCTCCATGGTCAACGCACTTCGAGCCTTCTATCCTGAAATTCCCGAGAGAACAGAGGAAGAGGAAATAGACATAACCGTCACCAGGCTGCTCTCCAAAGTAAGAACCATGGCGGCCATGTCCTATAAAATCTTCAGGGGCCACAAGGTTGTCTACCCGAGGCACGACCTCACGTACGCCGCGAATTTCTTGAACATGATGTTCGATTCCCCCGTCCGTCCTTATCTTATCGACGAAGATCTGGTTCGCGCGCTTAACGTATTCTGGATACTCCACGCGGACCACGAACAGAATTGTTCCACGGCAGCCGTCCGATTAGTGGGAAGCGCAAAGGTCAATCTTTACGCGGCTATTTCAGCCGGCATATGTGCCCTATGGGGCCCGTTGCATGGCGGCGCCAACCAGGCCGTGGTGGAAATGCTCAGCCGGATACACGCAAACGGTGGTGACGCGGCTCCTTTCATTGCCAGGGCCAAAGACAAAAATGATCCGTTCCGGCTTATGGGGTTTGGTCATCGGGTGTACAAAAGCTACGACCCAAGAGCCCGGATCATGAAGAAGATGTGCGACACGGTTTTGGCCCGGGTGAAGCGGGATGACCCTTTATTGGATATTGCCAAGCGATTGGAAGAGGTGGCCCTGGAAGACCCATATTTTATCGACCACCACCTCTATCCCAATGTAGATTTTTACAGCGGCATCGTCCTGCGGGCCATGGGTATCCCTCTCAATATGTTCACAGTCATGTTTGCCATCGGACGTTTGCCAGGGTGGATCAGCCAGTGGAAAGAGAGTATCGAGGACCCCGACTGGAAAATCCACCGACCCCGGCAGATTTATACCGGGTTAAATGAGAGAGATTATGTTCCTATGGGGGATCGGGAGAAGTAGGGGCCAACGTCCCCTTTAATACCTGAAATCAGATTTGTGACCCTTGACGAAATCTCATAGTGTGTAGAAACGTTACACTTTGAGCCCCCCGAATTTACGGCTATTGTAACGTTTCGTTGCAGTGAAAAAGCAGCCTCATTTTTTGCTCTGATAATTAAAGCGCAATTTCAGCACGTTACACAGTATTTCGAAAACCGCGTTTTTGGGCATGATCATTGCTTTTCAATAACCATTTTACACTAATTTGATTGTATAGGAATTCCCTTTTTCAGGCAGGATAAACAGGATGATCAGGGAGACGTTGCGGAGGTTGAGGTTGTTGACTAAGTTGAATAACTCTGGGGCCAAGAGAAATAAGTCAACGAATTCAACAACGTCCCCTCTAGCGCATTTTCAAAACTGTATTAGATACTACAATACGATGTTATAAAGAAAATATATAGCGTTAATATACAGAATTTTTTCTGCTTAATACAATTCGTTATGCTTCGATAGAAAATGGGCTTGTAAGAATTGAAGAAAGTTTTCGCTCAAAATTTCAAAAAAAATTTACGAAAAATATCAAATAATATTTGTTCTCTTAGAGGTTTGCTCTATTTAGGTTTAGCAATTCTCACCGTTTTCTTCGTTTATATTAATGCTCCCTTCATTTACGAGGATGATATTCCTCAATCTTTCGGGTTCTTTTCAGATCCAATTTCTTCAAGTCATGGGCTTAAGTATGATAAATGTAAATTGGAATCAATGGATAACTCGGTAACTGATGAAGGAGATTTTTACTTTGGTTGTATCTCATCTCAATTTAACAAATTTCCTCCTGACAAGCCAAAGGATCCTAATTTCCCAAATTATGTCTTGTGGGGAAACTGTAACCATGTCATAAAATTTGATAATTCTCTTCTTACCAACAATATACCTGATTATTTAATACAATTCCCCTTTGAAATAAAAAAATGGGGAAGGTCATGTAGAGGCAGATGGAACTATGAAAAACAAAAGTATGAAATGGTAGAATTAATAAATTTTAAATCAGATCATTTTGATGATAGAAAAAATACTATCATAGTTGAATGGGGAGAACCACCAGCCTTAGGAGAATTTAGAGTTTCTACCGGCCCAATTTTCAAAAGAATATCATATGATGAATTTTCACTAAACTACTATGTGACAGATACTTGGCTGGATAGATCAGATTGGATGAACCAAACAAAAATGACTTTGTTAAATAATCCTCCTGAAAGTTTCATTATTGATGTGTCAATTCCGAAAAGCTATGTAATTAAGGACATGGAAAGTTATGATTTCTCTGATGGGATAAGCAAACATAAAGGTTCAGAAAAGTATTGGAGAATAAAAGCAGATCTTATTGAATCTAACAATTTTCATCTAATGCTGATTCCGGCGAAAACTGCCACCTATTCCGAGAATAACTTTACCACTTAACACCCCATCCAATTCCCTTGTTGACAACAATACCAAAGTGGCAGGTTTGCGTCAATTATTTGCGTAAATTTTTCTTACAGAATCTCCTTTCAGTTCTATTCTATGAGCATTATGAACAATGCGATCGCAGACAGCATCTGCTATAGTAGGATCGCCTATGACTTCATGCCAGTTAGTTACAGGCAGTTGAGATACAAAGACCGCTGATTTTTGTCCGTGTCGATCCTCAAGGATCTCCAGTAAAGTGAGACGACTCTGCGCATCAAGAGGTTCAAGACCAAAATCATCCAGGATGATAACATCCAGTTTCTGTATTTTAGTAAGCTCTTTGAGATAACTCCCATCTGCTCTGGATAATTTTAAATGGGCAAACAGCTTTGAACAGGGATAGTACCCCACCCTGAATCCATACATGCAGGCCTGGTGGCCCAGGGCGGAAGCGATGAAACTCTTTCCCGCTCCTGTTGGGCCTGTCAGGATACAGTCCTGATGGGATTCTACCCACTGGCAGTTAGAAAGGCGGAGCATCTGGTTTTTATCAATGTTCCTGTTCAGGCTGAAATCAATCTCTTCAAAAGATGCCTTGTAACGGAACCTGGCGGTCTTTAACAGACGTGAGAGTTTCCGATTGTGCCGGTCATCCCACTCCGCATCCACCAGATGTGAGACAAGTTCATCGGCTGTAAACTGGTTTTTGACACCAGTCTCCATGGTGTTTGTAAATGCCCTTGCCATACCGTAGAACTTCATCTGTTCAAGTTTCTGCAAGGTAGCCTGATTGTTATTCATTGGATTCTCCTTCTTTATTGATAGTATTGGCTTCCCCGGATGTTTTCATGGGAAGAAACCGAAAGTTCCCTTGATTCGGTCAGTGGTTCTTCTTCCAGACCTCTATCGAGGATGTTTTTAATGCGTTTATAGGAATGAAACCCAAAGCCAAGCGCGCGGGCACATGCCTTGTTCAGTCTGTCGGGTCCATGCTCTTTTACAAGATTAAGTATGCCCATGCAGGTCTTGAATGCCTGCTCCGGATGCTTTCTGCTTTTGAGAACCACCTGGATCATCTCGGCAACATCGTCTCCGATAGATTGCGCCCATCTGAGAAAGCGTTCAGGACTCCACCGGGCGTAAAATCGGTGATGGGGCGGCATGTGGGTATGCAGTGTGGTATATCCGTTGGGACTGCGGTCTCTTTTATACTGAACCATTCTTATGTTGTCGTAATATATTGCTACATTCCTGTCGTCGTAAGTGACCCGTACCCGTTTTCCCTTTAGCTGCCATGGTACGCTGTAATAATGTCTGTCTTCACGCAATTCGACATGGTAGTTGAACTGTACCGTAAGTTCCCGGCACTGTTTGATGGCATACCGCTCTTTTGGCAGGGGCTTGAGAACCGGTTTCTCAATCTTATCAAAGAGCTCTCTTCTGGAGGTTTTCAAACGCTGGAACGGCGTATTGTTATGTTGTCTTAGAAGGTCCCATATGGCCTCGTTGAGTTCCTCCAGTGAGTAAAAGGTCCTGTTTCTAAGCGGCGCATATATCCTCTGGTAGACAAGATTCACGGCATTCTCGACGAGTGCCTTGTCCTGAGGACGGCGAACACGCGCGGGAAGGATAACCGTTTGATAGTGCGCGGCAAAGTCGTCAAACATGAAATTGATTCCCGGTTCATATCTGTTGCACTGGGTCACACCGGACTTGAGATTGTCAGGAACAATGGCCTGGGAGACACCGCCGAAGTATATGAACGCACGTTCATTGGATCGAATCCAGTCTTCCGACTTCTGGCTGAATGATGCCTCCGCATAGGTCAACTGACTGGCCCCCAGAATGGCCACAAAGACCTCTACCGGTTGTTCTTTGCCGGTTTTACGATCCACAATAGCCAGTTTGTCACCCGCATAATCGACAAACATCTTGTCTCCGACCTTGTGTTCAATATGCATCGTTACCCTGGATGCATTCCGCCATACCTGAAAGTGATAGCAGAACTGCGAGTAACTGTAACCGTTAGGATATTCCTTCTGATACTCATTCCACAGGGTCATCAGGGTTACGCCGGTCTTTTTGAGTTCTGTCACAAAGTATGGAAACAGCCTTGATAACGTCTCATATTTTGCGCATCTCTTGTTCCTTTGTTTTTCAAATAGTGCAAGGAACCGGCTGTCAGGCATGCTTTTAATCTCTTCATAGGTACGGCCGCTCGCGTTGAAGTCTTTGATATACTGGGCAACAACAGGTCTGGAAATCTTAAGCGCCCGGGCTATCTTCCTATCGCTCATGTCGGTGGTTTCTTTGAAACGTATAATCTCTCGAATCTTATTCATACTAATCCTCTTCCTTGCCATTTATATCTCCTCTTCTGAAGTATTGTTTCAGAGGAGATAGTTATCCAATCTTGAAGGGAAAAGGATGAATGTTAATTATTTTTGGTATTCCGGAAATGACCTGAAAAGTGGTAAACTTTCCTCCAGAATGGGTGGCAGGTTTCACCCGGAATCAGTGGCAGGTTTGTTCCGGAATGAGTGGCAGGTTTAGGCCGGAATCTACA
>JBDRFJ010000052.1:0-2550 GCA_043818915.1 Pseudomonadota bacterium
AACATCCCCTACATCTTGAATGGCGATGAGAAGAACTACATCCCCGACTTCATTGCCTGCATCGACGACGGATACGGTGCGGATGACCTGCTGAATCTGCTCATCGAGGTCACGGGCGAGAAGAAAAAGGACAAGGCGGCCAAAGTGGCCACTGCCCGAACCCTCTGGGTCCCGGCAGTCAACAACCATGGCGGCTATGGCCGCTGGGCGTTCATCGAGATCAGCGATCCGTGGAATGCGGAAAAAATAATACGATCTGAATTTAATCTGCAAAACAGGAATACGAAACTATGCTGACACGGATACAAATAAGAAAATTCAAGCGTTTTGATGATGTAGACATGGAGCTTGGGAAATCCGTTGTCCTGATTGGCCCGAACAATTCAGGAAAAACAACCGCCCTCCAGGCCTTGGCACTATGGGATATCGGCGTCCGACGGTGGAATGAGAAAAGAAAAGGCAAGTCCTCACCGGAAAAAAGGCCGGGAGTTACCATCAACCGACGCGACCTGATATCCATCCCCGTACCCAATGCCAACTTGTTATGGCGCAATTTGCATGTACGGGATGTTAAACGAGTAGCAGAAGGTGGAAAAACCTCAACTAAAACGCAGAATATCCGGGTTGAAATCATTGTCGATGGCATTACGAAAGATAACGCATGGACCTGCGGCCTGGAATTCGACTACGCCAATGAAGAATCTTTTTATTGTAGACCATTACGCACCGGCGATGATAAAGGCCGAATGCGCGTCCCGGAAGAGGTCAGCGATGTGAAAGTGGCCTACTTGCCACCGATGTCCGGTCTGGCGGATCGGGAGTTTATTAAACAAACCGGAGAAATCGGAGTTCTCATCGGGCAGGGACAGACAGCTCAGGTTGTTCGCAATTTATGTTTTCAGATTCATCAGCAAAAAAAAGAAAACAACTACTGGCAGGAGATGGTCGACCATGTCCGTAATCTTTTCGGTGTACAGTTGCTCCCGCCCGATTATATTGTCGAACGAAGCGAAATAACGCTGGCTTACAAAGATGAACAACACAACACCCTTGACCTTTCCTCTTCCGGCCGAGGGTTGCAACAAACCATTCTGTTGCTCTCCCATCTTTACTCGAATCCCGGAACCGTTTTGCTTTTCGATGAACCGGATGCCCATTTGGAGATATTAAGACAAAGACAGACTTACAATCTTCTGGTCAATGTGGCGGAACAGCAGAATTCTCAAATAATTGCGGCCAGTCACTCAGAGATCGTTCTCAATGAAGCCGCCGGTCGCGATACCGTGATTGCCTTTGTGGGAAAACCCCACAGAATGGATGATCGCGGTTCTCAGCTTCTCAAAGCCCTTCGGGACATAGGCTTTGATCAATACTATCAGGCAGAGCAAAAAGGTTGGGTCCTTTATCTGGAAAATTCCACTGATCTGGATATTCTTAAATCTTTCGCCAAAAGACTGAACCATGAAGCCCAAAATTATTTGGATATGCCGTTTGTGCGCTATGTGGAAACCAACCTTCCGCAACGCGCCGAAGCCCATTTCTTCGGTTTGCGGGAAGCGAAAACCGATCTGGTCGGTATTGCTGTTTTTGACCGCTTGGATAAACCACTTACAACGGAAAAAGGGCTAACCGAATTAATGTGGCAACGCCGCGAAATTGAAAATTATTTTTGCATGGAAGACGTTCTGCTGGCCTATGCTCGCTACGATTTACGGGATGACCTGTTTGGCAATGCTGAGAAAGAGCATCGCCTGAAAGTGATGCGGGAGGTGATCAAAGAAGTGTCAGCGGCATTGGAAACACTTGGCAAAGGCACGCCCTGGTCAAAAGACATCAAAGCCTCCGATGAGTTTCTGGACCCGCTTTTTAAAAAGTATTTCCAAAAGCTTGCCTTGCCGCTCGAATTGCGAAAGTCCAGTTACCAATTGCTCGCCGGTTTTGTTCCGATAGAAAAGATCGATCCGGAGATAACAATAAAATTAGATGCCATTGTTGAAACGGCAAAAAAGGCCAGACCGCGGGAGGATTGACGGGATATGAGCAAAACCGAAAGCACAAAACTACATAACATCGAGTCCATCCGCCACAAGGACAAGCGCAAGAACATCCCCACCGAGGAGCTGCGCGACTTCGTGGCCGAGGATGAGCATGCACCCAAGACCATGCTCTACCCCCGCGACCCGTCGCTCGACCCGCAACTGGTTTGGAAGGGCAAGGATGAACAGGACCAAGCCGACCTCGCCGTCCCCGTCGTGCCCATCTACATCCAGGAGAAGATTCACCCGCAGGCGCTTATCAACGCGCTGCCCCGCAGCGAGCAGCCCGGCGACAACCAGCCCAACCTCTTCGCCGACTTTAACGGTCTGCCCGAAGAATTCGACCAGCGGGTGGACTTTTATCAGCACGACGGCCACTGGTCGAACCGCATGATCCTGGGCGATTCACTGCTGGTGATGACCAGCCTTGCCGAGAAGGAAGGGCTCAAGGGTAAGGTGCAGACCACGTACTTCGACCCGCCCTACGGTATTAAATTCGGTTCAAACTGGCAGG
>JBDRFJ010000053.1:0-8887 GCA_043818915.1 Pseudomonadota bacterium
CGCAACTTTGCCCAGGTTGATGTGGAGCTTCAACGTCGCGGATTTTTAATCGGGCCAAATGCATCAGGGAAGTCGAACTTGCTGGATGTGTTTCGTTTCCTCTATGATCTCGTATCTGTTCGAGGTGGAGGTTTCCAGGAGGCTGTGCACAAACGGGGTGGGGTCTCCAGCCTGCGTTGTCTTGCTGCACGCCGGCATTCGGATATTGTTGTCCGTATTTTCGTTGGCAGTGATGAAAACCTTCATACCTGGGAATATGTACTCCGCTTTAATCAGGATACCCTGCGGCGTCCTGTTATCAAACAAGAGTGGGTTGGCAAAGACGGGTCACACATTCTGGAACGTCCGGATGATAAAGATAAGGAAGATCCAAAACGCCTGACTCAAACTTATATCGAGCAGGTATATGCCAATCAGCCTTTCCGTGAGGCCGCTAATTTCTTTGCAACTTTTCGGTATCTTCATATCGTACCCCAACTGGTACGCAATCCGGATCGTTCAATTGGACGCAGGGAAGACCCCTTCGGCGGAGATTTTCTTGAGCACATCGCAGGCACTCCGGACAAAACTCGTAATTCTCGGCTAAAACGCATCGTTAATGCCTTACGTGTAGCTGTCCCTCAGCTCAAGGACCTGGAGTTGTGGCGAGATGTTAGGGGCACACCTCATCTGCGCGGAAAACACGAGCACTGGCGGCCTCAGGGCGCATGGCAGACAGAGGATCAGTTCTCGGATGGTACGCTTCGGCTTATGGGATTACTCTGGGCTGCGCTGGATGGCACCGGGCCTTTGCTCCTTGAAGAGCCGGAACTATCGCTTCACCCGGAAGTGATAAGGTTTATCCCCCAGATGTTTGCGCGCGTCCAGCAACGCACTGGCCGCCAGGTGTTAATCAGTACCCATTCAAGCGATCTTCTTCGTGACGATGGTATTGGACTTGACGAAGCTCTGCTTTTACAGCCAAGTGGTGAGGGAACAACTGTTCAGACGGCTGCCGGTTTTGGTGAAATTAAAGCCCTTCTCGAGGGGGGCATGAGCCTCGCTGACGCGGTAATTCCCAGGACTCGCCCTGAAAATGTTGAACAACTGATGCTCTTTGGTGAATAAGGAGTTTTTGTGTCGGGACATGTTATTATCTCTGGAGCCGTGGAAGGAATGCTGGACGAGGCAGTGCTGCGACGGCTGATGAAGAAAATTGGTGCTATGGCAGGGCCGATATACGGCAAAAATGGCAAATCCTTTCTTCTACAAAAGGTTAACGCATATAACCAAGCTGCTCGATTTGCTCCTTGGGTTATTTTAATTGACCTCGACCATGATGCCGCCTGTGCTCCACCTTTTCTGCAATTCTGTTTGCCAAATCCAGCCCGGTATATGAGTTTTCGGGTGGCAGTGAGAGAGATAGAAGCCTGGCTTTTAGCTGACCGCGATCGTATAGCGAAATTTCTCAGTGTCGGGGTTCCCCATATTCCACATGAGCCGGAAACACTGGACAGCCCGAAATCGACTATGGTTGAGATCGCAAGGCGCTCGCGCCGAAGGGATGTCCGCGAAAATATGGTACCGCGAGCCGGTAGCGGACGAAAGATTGGACCGGCCTACACGTCAATGCTCATAGAATTTGCAAGAGACTCTAAGAACGGCTGGCGACCCCATGTTGCAGCTAAGTCATCGGACAGCCTGAACCGGTGCATGCGCCGTTTGGAACAGCTTATTGGAGGCGCCAAATGAAGGAGTGTAAGAGGCTCATCGAAGTGGCCCTTCCGATCCGGGAGATTTCTGCTGAGAGTGTGCGGGACAAAAATATTCACCACGCCCACATCAGTCACTTACACATCTGGTGGGCAAGGAGACCCCTGCCAGCTTCACGCGCAGTGGTTTTTGCCTCGCTTGTCCCTGATCCAGATGATCCCAGATGTTCGGATAATTTTAAGAAAGCGGTCAAACGCCTCCTTAAAACTCACATACCTTCACAACTTCGGTATTACACCCGCAAGCGCGATGTGATCCGGGACGATGACCCTTACAAACCTTATTCAGGTATTCCTGACACCCTTCGCAACCGGATGCTGATGTTCATAGCTAAATGGTCGCCAGAGTCAATTTCTTTTGAAGAGGGAAAGAGCGCGACAAAACCTGCACCCAAGATGCTCCTTGACGATCGTTCGTTAGTGAAATGGGAGACCTGTGATCCTCAAAACCCGCAAGGGATAGAAGTTTTACGCATTGCCAGAGAACTGGCTAAAATTGCAAACGATGGAAAGGTTCCAATCGTTCTGGATGCTTTTGCCGGTGGTGGAGCGATTCCATTGGAAGCTGGCCGTCTTGGCTGCCAGGCTATCGCAAATGACTATAATCCGGTCGCATACTTAATACTCCGAGCCACCTGCGAGTTTCCGCAAAAGTATGGAAAGCCGGGCAAGCGGAAGGTGCTTTTAGAAGAATTCGGAAAAACAGTGGAGAAGGAAATCGAAGTTCCCAATGTCCTTGTTCACGATGTTGAGAAATGGGCCAAATGGATACTTGAGCGGGCTCGCGAAAAGATCGGACATTTGTATCCAGCCGGAAAAGATGGAAGACCTGTCATTGCTTATCTATGGGCTCGCACTGTTCCCTGCTCAAACCCATCCTGTAGATGTGAGATTCCGCTATTAAGCACCCTTTTGATCTCCAGTAAAAGCACAAAAAAGATTGCTCTCGCAATGGAAGTGGATAAGCAAGGAAGAGAAATCCTTTTTAGGATTGCTAAAGAGAAAAAAATCCTGAGAACCAATGGAACAATGCAGAATCGAGGCAACGCATTATGTCCCTTTTGTGAACAGGTCACACCTGTAGCAGATATCCGAAGGGCCGGTCTTTCAGGGGCCTTGGGTGAGCGGATGGTTGCTGTGGTAATTGAGGGTGAGGACGGGAAGGATTACAGGACTGCCGAAGATACCGATTTGACCGCCTTTGGTGAGGCAGCAAGGATACACGTTGAGCGCCCCGGCGAACTTATTCTCCCAGAAATAAACACACAGGATGCCAATAATGACATTTCAAATTCAACAGGCATCCGGGTACATCTCTACGGCATGAAGACATGGGGCTCGCTTTTTAACCTCCGCCAACTCGTGGCCATGCAGACTTTCGTGGAGAGCCTGCACGAGGCGGTGGAGGAAATGAAAATTGAAATTAACGATGAGGATTATTTCCAAGCTCTTACTGTATATCTTGGACTTTGGCTTGATAGGGCGGCAGCGTTCGCAACAAATGTATGCCGCTGGGCCAGTGGAAGCGAAATTATTAAAACCCCTTTTAGTGGTCAAGCGATTCCCATGATTTGGGACTACCCCGAAGTAAACCCATTGGCAGATAGCTCTGGTACTGCATCCACCCAGCTCAGATACCTGCTCAAAGTTATCGAACATGAAAAAGTTGCGGATGGCTTTAACTATCATAATCCGCAGATGCTTCTCGGTAACGCCGGTAATCTTCCTCTTGATTCGGGAATAGCCGATTATGTGGTGACAGATCCTCCGTATGCTGATGCAATTTCATACGCAGATTTGTCAGATTTTTTCTATGTGTGGCTTAAACGCAGTATAGGACATATCTTTCCAGAGCTTTTTATTACCCCCCTCACCCCGAAAAACGAAGAAGCGACAAGCCTTAAACACCGACATGAAGGATCAGGAGAACGTGCTCAAGCCCATTATGGCCGTCTTCTCAAAGAAAGTTTCAGTGAGGCACTACGACTTGTGCGTGAACCCAAATTAGTCACCGTCATGTTTGCCCATCAGTCGTCAGACGCATGGACTACTTTAATTTCAGCACTTTTTGAGGCCGGGCTTGCACCTGATGCCACTTGGCCTATCGCCACGGAGATGCCAAAAACTGCCCTCGCCCTCGGTACCGCCTCTTTGGAATCATCAGTGACCGTTGTCTGCCGACCCCGCTTAGTTGGCAGTGCTGCTTCATTCAAAGACATCCGTAAAGAAATCGAAAAAGTTGTCCGAGAATCAGTAAAGCGGTTCTGGGGATATGGTTTCCGTGGTGCCGACCTTATTGTGGCATGTTATGGTCCTGCGGTTGGTGTCTTTGGAAAATACGAGCGGGTAGAGAAGGCAGATGGAACACCCGTTGAAATCCTGGAACTGCTGGAACTGGCGCGCAAGGCTGCTCGTGATGCTATCGCCGGGGAGTTCAAAGGAGACAACCTTTCCACACTTTACTATGTGTGGGCAAATCTTTATGGAGCATCCGAGCAGGCCTGGGACGATGCCCGGCTTGTTGTGCAGATTGGCGGGGAATCTGAAAATGCTATGGAGATTGCCAGGGGTCAGGGGATATTTGTTGTTGATGGTTCAAGATGTCGTTTGGCTTTATTGGCCGACAGGGCCGATCGTCGGGGGCTCGGAATAGACCCTAATCCGCCGTTCATAGACGCCCTTCACCGTTCGATGCTATTGTGGAAACAGGAAAAAAGGGGAAATCTTGTTTCCTATCTGACAGAGCGGGGTCTTATGGAAGACGGGCCATTCTGGAAGCTTGCCCAGGCACTGTTCGAGGTCCTGCCAAGAGACACTGAGGACTGGAAGCTCACTAATGCCCTTTTGAGTGAGCGGGAAACACTCCGTATCGAGGGAAAAAGGCTTGAATTAAAAGAAGATACACTGTTTAATCCTCTTGAAGGGAGGTATTAGTTATGTTTGACCGAATCACATTTGATCAAAAAATTATGGGGGGACGGGCCTGTATTCGAGGAATGAGGATTACGGTTTCACTGGTAGTTAACCTTGTTGCCAATGAAATGAAAACAGAAGAAATACTAAATGAGTATCCTGACTTGGAGGCAGAGGATATACGCCAGGCTCTCCAGTATGCGGCATCTCTGGCTAGAGATGAGCTTTACCCGTTGTCAGAGGAACGGCTATGAAGTTTCTTGCAGACGTGGGCGTCTCCTTAAGCACGGTGGCATCTTTACGCGAGGCGGGATATAACGCTGTGCACTTGCGAGAAGAAAAACTTCACCGGCTTCCGGATGAGTCTATTCTTGAAAAGGCATTACAAGAGGAACGTATTGTACTCACATTTGATTTGGACTTCGGAGATCTTTTGGCTATTGAAGGCCACCATTTTCCGAGTGTTATTATCTTCCGTCTGCAGAACCAAACGCCTTCATCAGTTACTCCGAAACTGCTTAATGTCCTATCAAAACGAAGTCAGGAGCTTGAGGCTGGGGCTATCATAATTGTCGAGGACAATCGATACCGCCTACGGCGTCTCCCTATCAAGTCCCATTAAAGGGGCTTTTCAAAGGAGAAGATGTTATGACCGACATTCTCAAACCTTGGTATGCCGTCGCAACTCCGCATGAGGATATCCGTAAGGGCAGGTTGGAGGAAGCGGTATTTGCCGCAAACATCTGGGCTGTGGTCCAGGGGACTGCCCCGGAGGTCTATCTCGATCCCGAGGAGTTTTTTGGAAAGACTTACATGACAACAGGGATTGGGACTGTGCTTTCGCGTGTCAGCAATGCAGTTACAGGAAAATCTGAAAGCGGTGACCGGATCATCAGTCTCCAGACCTCCTTTGGCGGAGGCAAGACCCACACCCTGGTAGCCCTATGGCACCTGGCAAAGCATGCAGACAAGCTAAAGCATTCCACTCATGCCAAAGATCTCGGCCGAGTTCTTGAAAACAGATTTCCGGAGCAGGTCAGGTCTGTTGCCGTTTTCACTAATGCCTCATGTGATGCAACACAGGGTCGTGAGACACCCGAGGGAATCCATACCCGCACCTTGTGGGGAGAGTTGGCGGTTCAGCTTGGCGGCAAGAAACTGTACGAAAAGGTTCGCGCAAATGATGAAACCCAGAGAGTCCCCCAGGGCATATTTGCGGATGTGCTCCGGGAAGCAGCGCCATGTCTTATTCTGCTTGATGAACTGGCCGATTATTGTGTTGGCGCGGCAGCCGTGCCCGTTGGTGATACCACATTGGCCGACCAGACCATATCTTTCATTCAACAATTAGAAGAGGCCGTGGATCAGGTGCCGGGCTCTGCCGTTGTTGCTACCCTGCCTGCAAGTAAATATGAGGTTGCACAAAGCGAAAAGGGCCAAGAGGCATTTGTGACCCTTGAAAAACGTTTTCAGCGTTTGGGAGCGGATGTTAAGCCAGTGGCAGACGACGAAATCTATGAGGTTGTCCGGGCTCGGCTTTTCGATTCCATTACGCCTCCTGATGACCCTGATCATCCCAGGAAAGTCGCTCAGACCTACCAGGCCATGTATGCTTCCCATTCAGGGGAAGTTATCTCCGAGGCAGCCAAAAATACCTATCGTGAGGAGATTGAAAGGGCCTACCCATTTCATCCACTGGTGATTGACGCACTGTATACACGATGGGGCAGCCATCCCGACTTTCAACGGACCAGGGGTGTGCTCAGGCTTCTCGCAAGTGTTGTCGGAGATTTATGGCAGCGGCGGAAAGGCACCACTCAAACTCAACATTTAATCCAGCCCTGCCATATCCGCTGGACCATCGACGCCATGCAGGCAGCGCTCACTCGCTTGTGGGGACCAGCATATCAGTCTGTTGCGGCCGCAGATATCATCGGCCCGAAATCCAATGCAGTAGCCTTTGATGAGGAACGTGGCGCAGACTACGCCGGAGAGGAGATTGCCCAGGGAATCGCGGCCGCAATTTTGTTAGGTTCATTTGGAGGAAAGGCCGGGCGTTCGGGATTCAGTTCCAGGGAGATAAAACTTGCCTGTTCAAAACATGGCCTTAACTGGAATTACACGGACGGGGCCCTTTTAGAGCTTGAAAATCGTTGTTTCTATCTGCATTCAACCACAGCAGGGGCACCTGGCAAGCGTTACTGGTTCAGTACCAAGCCCACTCTCAACAAGCTGATAATCCAGTATAGGCAACAAATGGCCGGAGAAAACTTTGAGGATGAGATCCTGGAGGATCTTCGCACCCAGACCCAGAAAGGTTCTCTTGCCGGGGCAACATGGCGGGTTATTGTTGATCCGGCCGAGGATCTGCCGGAACAGAAAGCATTGACGCTTCTTATCCTACCGCCATCACTGGCCTGGAACGGCAATGGACCGGAAAAAGATTTGGTACGAGCCCATGTATTAAAAATCAGTGGGAAGTGTGGCGGCAGAGACCGCCTGTTCAAGAACACGCTCATTTTCTTGGCAGGGACATCCCGTGGGCTTAACAAGCTCCGCCAGGCGCGCCGTGAGAATGCGGCCTTGGAAGGGGTTAAATCCGACTATTGGGATCAGCTTGATAAGGGACAAAGGGATGATCTCCAGAAACGGCTCGAAGCAGCAGAACGAGCCGCGCTCGAAGCCTTAGGTCCGGCTTATACCGTTGCCATACGTGTGCAGGGGGAGGATGTTGAGGTCTGCTCCCTTGCTGATGCCCGCCTCAGCTTCCAGGAGCACCTTGGATACCTATGGACAACACTGGTTGATGATGAAGAATGGATTTTACGCCGGGTCGGGTCAGTAACCCTTGAAAAAACGGGCCTCATAATTAAAGAGGGCACTTTGCGCATCAAAGATGCAATTGACGCATTCCTTCGTTTCACGGACAAACCCATGATTTCCTCTAAAGACGCGGTGACTGCCGGACTCGTACAGGCCTGTGCAGACGGCCTTATCGGTATTGGCCGTGGCGGAAGTCCCTCCACGCTCCAGGCAAGCTACTGTAAACAGCCGGTTTCCATTGATCCAAATGAGGATGGTGTCTGGATCATTCCAATGTTTGAACCGGAGAGGGCGGAGGGAGCCAAAGATACTGGTGCAGCACCAACTGGAGAAGAAGCTGTCTCCCATGGGGAGGAAGGCCGGGAAGATATTGGAACAACCGGGGTTGCAGGCGTGTCCACAACCAGCGCGGAAGAGGAAGCGAGAAAAGTGCGTCGCTTCAAAGTCAGTGGTTCCGTTCCTGTTGAAAATTATGGAGAGCTGTTCCGCTGTTTTGTTGGACCAGCAGCGCGCATGAATCTGAAAAAACTCAACCTCGGCGTCCAGTTTGAAATGGAAACATTCCCGGACAAAGAGCTTGATCCGAATGATCCTTCATTAAAGGCCATGCAAGAAGCCGCCCGTCAGTTGGGGATAAAGTTTGAGACGGAAGAATAATTTGATATGATTTCAGAGAGAGGTCATTCGTACCTACTTCATGGCCCACATCTCTCCGATGGAAACAGAAATAGATGCCCATGTGGCTCATCTTTATAAACTAATCGAGGAAGAATATTCCTTGGTTCTCAGCGAATTAAAATTACCAGATCCGTTCCGTGTTGCTGCGCTCAATTTCTATCGGGATATAGAAAGAGGAGTTCTCAAATGAAAGTTAAATTTACTTTAGCTTCTTTTCGACCAAAAAATTACAAAATGGAAAATTACTTAATACCCAAACATGAGGTCGAACGAAAATGATCATTCGTCTAAAAGTCAACGGCTTTAAGAATTTAGTGGATGTGGATGTCCGTTTTGGTCCGTTTACCTGTATCGCTGGTGTCAATGGTGTGGGAAAATCGAATCTTTTCGATACGATCCGTTTTCTCAGCGCTTTAGCTAACAGGCCCCTGATCGAAGCCGCGCTATCCGTTCGAGCGGAGGGGGGCACCGCGTCCGACCTGCGCAGTCTTTTTCACCGTGTGGGCAATCATTACGCGGAGCGCATGTCCTTTGAAGTTGAAATGATAGTCCCGCCAAAAGCGGTGGATGATTTAGGACAAACGGGCGAAGCGAGCATCACAATTTTGCGATACTTCCTGGAGTTAGGTTATCGACGGGATACACGTAATGCTACGTCGTTAGGATCACTGGAAATTGTCAGAGAAGAGCTTTCGCATATCAAGAAAGGTGAAGCTGGTAGA
>JBDRFJ010000054.1:0-2928 GCA_043818915.1 Pseudomonadota bacterium
CAGCTCATTGAAATGCTTACCGCAGAGCACAATCGACTCTCCCAAGCCGGTGACGATATCCGCCCAAAGAATTGAGACCCATATCAAGTGGCTGGAAGAGGCTCTCTCTGAGATCAATGATGATCTGGATCGTCGCATCAGGCTTAGCCCTTCGTGGCTTGAGAAGGATAACCTTCTCAAGAGTGTGCCCCGGTGTCGGTAAGGTGGTGTCATCCTCCCTCCTGATTGAGCTGCCCGAACTGGGGATGCTGAACCGCCGTAAGATCGCCGCCCTGGTGGGCGTCGCTCCCCTGGTGGCCTGCATGCGGAAGTTGCTGACAATTCTCAATGCCATGATGCGTACGATGACCGTTTGGCAACCGGAAATTATCCTTAGACGTGTTTCTGTGGAGGCATAATGAAGACAGTTGCTGCCCCCATTAAATGATCCACCTTTGAAGTTAGAGTTACCGGCATAATAGCCTCTGGAGCAGGTGGACGATATTTGAATGCACTGCGCGGTCGTACCTGATTGTATTCTTTCCGCCACTGCTCTATCAATATTATCGTTCCTTTATTACCTAATAACCTCACGCCTAGACTTCAGGCCTGAGATCGGGCGCACCTTTTTTAGCAAGCCGATATTCTATACTTGGTGTTTGTGGTGTGTGCCTATATCTACATAGCCTGCCTATTCTTTTACATTAGCTACTTCAGTTGTATATACTATGTGCTAACCTTTCTTGGAGGTGAATCATGACTCCGAAAAAGTTTGGGCAATGGCGGAAAGAAATAGCTGCCGAATTGGTAATGGCTTACACCCACTACCACATATGGGAGCAACTTTGGCCGTCCACTGAGCAGCTGGCCAAAGTTCTAAACAGGTACATATCGTTTTTTCAGCCCACAAGGCAAGCCCACGTTCATCAGTTCTTTTTGTGTGTCGCAAAAATAACGGACAAACGAAAGGACTCGAAGAGCTTGTGGCGACTACTGGGTGCGGCAGAAAAAACCCCCAGTCTGGTTTCACAAAACCCAATATCAACGGCAACCCTCCGGGCGCAGATAGAGGCGCACAATGATGTCCTCAAACGGATCCGTACTCATCGCAACAAGAGACTGGCACACATCGACGAAAGCTACTCTTGGCCTGACAGCGTAATATGGAGTAAGAATCCGGTTACCGTCGGCGAAGCGAAAAAACTGCTCACGGACTTGGAACACGTATTCAACAAACTCTCGTCGGCACATGATGGCCAAGTGTGGTCCCTCAAAGTTTCGAGACTGAACGACACGTCGAGATTGCTCGAGGAGTTATATCAAAAAGTAATAGCTCTCCGGGCTGGACTCGAACCAACAACCTAGCTGTTAACAGCCATACGTAAAAAGGTGCGCTAAATTTCACGCTTGAAGGTTAGGCGTGGAACCATGAAGATAAAAAGGAACCTTTCTCAAAAACAATGCATTGATATTTTTTCCCGGAAATAATAAAATCAGGGTGTCGGTTGACCTAGTGTCTTGACACCCTGATTCTTTCAAAAACTCCCCGGCAGGGAAGGTCTTCCAGCTTTGGTAGGCCGCCCACAATCGACAATTACCTACCCGATCCGTTTCCCATTGGATGTTAGCAACATGCCCGACACAGCAGAGCCATTTCCGTAAGACATGCCTAAAAGGTGGCGCGTTATAAATGGCTTGACACCCTGATTAAAAGTCAGGTGCTCTAATTATTCCCGATTCTTAAAGAGCCCTGCCTTGTATACAATATCACATCCTTATGCTTATTTCAATCGTGAATGGCTTGATGCCACAATAGGCATTTTGTCCGATTTAGTTCTGCACTATAGCTCCGGTCTAAGCTCACGTGTCAACAAGCTTCATTTCCAAATCTAGGCCCTTTTTCAGGTCTGCCTGACCTTTTGCACTCGCAAAAGCCCAATCCGGTAATCACACTTTTTGCAATTTTGTTGCATTAGGAAGGATTTGTCCCGGCACCTCAATGTAACTTCTAATTAATGATAATAAAATGTTGTGGCCTATTACTTCATGGACAGCCGGGCGGATGAGGCGCGGGACTGCCAGCGCTTTCCATCAAGCTCTAGCTTTCAACCACTCCAGTCGGTCTCTGACACGACGTGCCGCCGTGAAACTAGTCTTGCCTTTCTTCAGCTGGTGCGATAATGTCACGTCCCCGATAACATCCTGAACCCAGTTGCTGAAATCATTTTTGTTACCGTTGACATGAGAAAGGTATATTTCTTCTGTCATTTCCTTAAGGGCTAAAGCCAAGTCATTCAAATTTTTTAAAACCTTCCCGTCACAGCACCAGAAAACCTTATCTTCCGGAACATCTTCCAGTCTCATTACGATTGTATTTTGCTTTACCGCTATCATAAAATTCCTCTTCTTTTGGTTAATTGTTGTCCAATCGGGGCAACAAGCTTTATCGTCATTGCTCCAGAAAAGAATGGGAGGAGCTATTTCCTTCCATCCTGAACGCTTTCCAGCAAAATTAGTTATTTACTTCTTGGTGCCAAAGGGGGGCTTGCTGGCGCCACCACCTGGTTTACTCGGCTTTTTAACCATAAACAGTATCACCTCCTTGCTCTCCCGGTTACCTGCTATGCTTAAATTCAATACATCGAAGATTTAAAATGGCGCTCTTTTATCCACCGAGCGATATCTTTGGCTTTATCAGTATTTGACATCTTGAGGCCTTTATTTATTGAAGTTATTTTTTCCTGATAACGAGTTATGGGAAGTGGAAAAAGAGGGTTGCATTTTTCCGGTTGCCTATGCTATAAAGTTAGACAATGTGTCTGACATGATTTGATAATGATGATTTATTATTCATTTCTCCCTTTGTTAACTGGATATGTCTGAGTGGACTTTTTTAACCAACCATGCTATTGTCCTCAGCTATGTTTCAATCTATCCCCGTATCACAGC
>JBDRFJ010000055.1:0-8138 GCA_043818915.1 Pseudomonadota bacterium
GGAGACCGAGATTCAGCGGGAGCTCTCCACCCCCCAGGGGACTGATGTCTCCAATGAAAGGATCGAACCGAAAGGCGAAATCCCCTTCATGTTCGTCTTCAGCCAGGAGCAGGCCGGGGCGGTGAAAACGACAGTAACCCCTGCCGGCGCCGAGCGCGTTTCATAAACGCCGAGTCCTTTGCCGTCAAAACTGACGGCTTCGTAAAAAGTCCAAGACCTCTCTCTGCGTTGCACTTCATCCTTCCCCTCGACAGGCTCGGGGCAGGCTCAGTACCTGTTACGGTGAGCCTGTCGAACCGCGTGCGCCCTGCCTCTGGAGCTTTTACAAAGCCGCCTTTATTCACCAAGGGTTTTATCCTGCCGGTAGGTCTTGCCGGGAATCCAAGTAATCGTCACATCATGTCGCAATCCTTTATTCGTCAAGGTTCCTGTCCTGCCAATATTGCGGGATAGTCTGTTCCCAGTGCCAGCGTTTAGAGTCGCAATCCTTTATTCGTCAAGGTTCCTGTCCTGCCCCATTCGGACGGTTGCTACAGCCACAGCGTTAAAAGGTCGCAATCCTTTATTCGTCAAGGTTCCTGTCCTGCCGTTCGGCAAGGACTGGCTAACGGAACGGTGGTTCTCGGTCGCAATCCTTTATTCGTCAAGGTTCCTGTCCTGCCGGAATAACTGTTAGCGAAGCATTCGACGCGTTAGGAGTCGCAATCCTTTATTCGTCAAGGTTCCTGTCCTGCCCTCAGGCCACCATCCAATCCGCCCTTACCGCCATAGGGTCGCAATCCTTTATTCGTCAAGGTTCCTGTCCTGCCTTATACCAATGTGACGTTTAAGATCGTGCCGGGGGCGTCGCAATCCTTTATTCGTCAAGGTTCCTGTCCTGCCGAAAGTGGACAAAGAGCAGTATTATCGGGATGTAGCAGACATCAAGTTGCAATCCTTTATTCGTCAAGGTTCCTGCCCTGCCATGACAATCCCGACTTTGCCGCCGACCCTCGGCTTGTGCTGTCGCAATCCTTTATTCGTCAAGGTTCCTGTCCTGCCTTTATGAAACAGATTATCATCATATCACCATACTCGGGTCGCAATCCTTTATTCGTCAAGGTTCCTGTCCTGCCGATGACATGCCCGAATGGAAAGCGGGATACTCAAAGGGTCGCAATCCTTTATTCATCAAGGTTCTTACCCTGCCAAGACAATTACCGTGACCCAAGACACCGCCCTTGACGAGTCGCAATCCTTTATTCATCAAGGTTCCTGTCCTGCCGATCCGAAAGACGTACGGTTCTTTATACCTGATGAGTCGCAATCCTTTATTCGTCAAGGTTCCTGTCCTGCCCAGTACCCCCCGTAAAGCACTCACCGAGAACGAAAAGTCGCAATCCTTTATGAAAGAAGCCAGAATACCCCGTTCTGTGAACGGGGATGAATGGCGGTTCTCATTCATGTTTGTGAAAGTTGCCGGGTTTTCGTGAGGCCGTAAAGCCCCGGCCTGTGGCCGGGGATAGGTCTCACGAGGCAACTTTCTTTACTCATCAAGGTTCTTATCCGCCGGTGCCTGCAAAATCTTATACAAATGTGCGCGGTTATGTGCCCATTTTTTGTAAGCGACAGCTATCAACATATTCTCCACTCACGTCCTCATGATTATTCAGTTGTCAATGAACTAATACGCTAAAGATATCAGGGTAATACAAACAATCTGTAATCGGGTCATTTTTTCGCTGCTAATGCACCTTAACTACATTACGACACCACTACCCTTACCCACCCCATAGGATATAACCCTTCTGCAAGATTTCTGGATGTCCCCCATACTTTTTTCCCCCCTGGCGGTCGGGGGTTGCGGTAATTATCCAGCGTAACGCATTCAACACCGGAAAATCTTCCTAACCGAATAATAAAGGATTTTGAATCCGATGGGATATTAAGCAGCAGATTTGATACTTCCTCAACATTACTGCCTTTATAAAAATTTTTATGCTCTTGCACCATTTTATCCCTGTAAAAGGCATTACAGTCCGTGATGATTTGCTCAATAGTCAATTTCTTGTTTAGAAACGACGTGGCAAACAGATTATCATCAAAGGAGATCTCCGTTTCAAACGACAGCGGTTTTCCCGTTACCATGGAATGCGTCATCTCGCAAATGATCTGAATTTCATTCGTTTGCAGCTGACCGCCCCTCTTCTTCGATGCGTTTTTCACATCACGAATGATCATGTCTCCATCTTGCATCGATTTGTCCCTGATCCGGAGTCCGCGGAACGGGTCATCTTTTCCGTCTTTATATCTCATGACCTTTGATTCAAACTCATAAATCTCCCGGTTTTCACTCGGGTGGGGTAGTTTACTGCTTTTTGCCATTTCACTGATTACAGCGGTCCTGATCGCGCCCTTGACAGAGCTACCCGGAATTAGGGGCACTTTATCACCTTCAGTCCTGATGAAAGGAAAGATCAACAACTGGTTCTGGATGTCTCCCAGCTTCGATCTGTAAAGGTCTTCAATTTCAGGAGAAACTTCCGTTGAAGAAACGGCATCTTGATCTGCATTAACTTTATTCGCTATGAACTTTCTGATCTCTATGAGATTTCCTTTGTCGATAAGGGTCTCGAATGCAGCTCTTACCTCATCATCCATAGCGGCAACAACGTTATCTAAGGCAATTCTGTATAACTTGCCACTCTTGATGATATAGCTCATCGGATCAATATCATAGCCAGCGCCAATATGAACCGGAGATAAAACTTCGCATCTAACCTTAAAGATCTGCATGGTCGTCCTCAATACTAATGCCAACCGGGAACGCATAGGCGTAATGCCTGATCCCTCCATTACTGTGAACATTATCCAGCAAACAACCATAAATGCGTCTATTGTTGTAATGATCATCTATAAAAGTCGAACCGGCGGAAAACATAATGAGCGGCACCTTGAAGGGATTGTTATAGACGTCCGGAGAACCTGCCGCATAGGCACCCCCCAGCTTTCCGTACTTATGAATGATGTTGTAGTAACCTTTTATCGGATCATTTTTTGCCGGAACATACGATGAAAGTGTCATAAAGGCATTCGGCTCGGCGGATTCCGGAAGATCAATGCCTCCCCTGATTTTTAATGAGAAATGTCCCTTACCAGTCGATTTGTCTCTTCCAAAACCTTGCATGCGGATGAACTCGAATATTCGTGTGAGCTCTTCAAAGGAAAAGAAGCTTGTCTTTAGGTAGACTTCGAAAGCACTTTGGGTTGGATCAAAAAAGGTCTCATCTTGGGCATAGAGGCCGCCTCTCCTTGCGCTTCCCTGTATGCGATCTATCGTATTGTGTTGGACCATGACAGCCTGATGTCCTTCTTTTTCTCGCATGATGCCCCTGTAATTATCATTTTCATACATAGCAGCAAAAAGATCCAAAGGCCTAATCTTGTTCCGTTGGAGCTTCTTGAAAATCTCCTTCGGGATAATATCCGCCTTCTTGATTGTTTTAATTTTAAAGGATGCTTCTATCCGTTCATCTTCTTTAACAACCTTCTGTAAATCTTCCTGGTTTATGGGCGGAATGACGGGCTTCGGCAAATAGCCTTTGGGAAATCCGTTGCTAACAAGCAATAGCGGCTGTGTCGGATTTTCATCGTATAACGAAAGGAATATTTTGAGATCTTCTTCATCATTGAGATATCGGTATGCCCAGCAAATATGGCCGAATATGGTATCGGCATGCAGGGGAGTCTCAACGGAGGAAAGAAACTCAATCTCTACTGTGTATTTGTCGTATTCGCACATTGCACTTCCTCTGAGTCTGTCGGAAAAAGTGTTTCGATTTCCGTTTCATCGATCCCTGCAATATCTTTGTAAGTGCCATCAGCCTTTTTGATTTTGAAAGTTACTTGCCCGCACCCTCGGCTACCGGCTCCCCCCAGGGCATCCTTCTCTATGAGTTTGAGCCCATCAATCACATATTTGAACAGACATTCATCTTTTTCCCCATCATCGCTGTTGGCAAATACCCTGTAGCTTATCCGAAAAGTAAACTCAGCACCCGATACAACCCTTTCAAAATTTCGAGGGTTTGCTCTTGCCGTTATACGATTGATCGCATTTTCGTATTTATCCTCTGTAAGATCTAAAACTGTCCATGACGCATTTTTTGTCTTTTGGCCTTCTTTGTACTCAGATCTAAGAACTGCGTCCCGAACTACAAGTCTTGTGGGTCCAAGTCCTGCCTCGTCCGCAGAGGTCCCGAATATCACGCATATTGGACAATCATGATCTCCACACCATTTGTGAACTTCCCCATAATCTCTGCTCGCCTTATCCGTATTTACCCTGCCCAGCTTCCATTCCAGAAGTGATCGCATCTTGCCCTTCAGTGACGAGCCAGGGATATAAGGCTCTTTTGTTATGGGATGCTTGATAACCGGATTGTCTTTGCCGCCTATCTCGATCATTGCCGTACTACCGCCAATGTGAAGACCGGTTACGACGTGAATAACGCCTTCAATATTTTTGTAACCTTTCAGTTTCATTTTATCTACCTCCCTGACCATAAAAGAATCCAACAACTGATTCGAAACATAAGGCAAATGCTTTGAAATCCTTTTCGTCATTAATATTATCAACCATTTCCTCTATGTATTTTCTAAATTCTTCTGGGACTTTTCTATCCGAACCCGTTATCGGACAAGCATATGCGACCTTGGATTTCAGCATTTTGATAAGCGGCCGGATTTTTGGAAAATCTCTTTTGACATCCTCAAGATTCTTTACCCGCTCTTCGAGGGCCTTCGCTTCAACATGGAATCGTCGCAATTGGGCTGATGTTAATTTTCGATCTTTTGGAAATTTAGGTTTTATAAAGCTCTCGGCCCACGCCTTTGCCCTGCCGGTCAGAAGGGTTTCTTTTATTCTTTCTTTTTCATCGTCGTCATAAAAATAGTTCGCCATACCGAGACCTCCTTCCATGATATTTAGGTATTATCAGTTTTATTCAAATCTGTTGGTGCGCTTCTATGCCGATACAGCGTCCAAAAAATCGGAATCTTGATTCTATATACCAACGAATCCCTCCCTATCTTTTCGTTTATTATACGTTTCTTCAAATAATCATGAGTTTCACGGCCTTTTGCAATACTTCCATCCCTATCCCATTTCACAATGTTTCTGCCTATGTCATAACTTAATGAAGAGATAAACTTGAGGCCTTCAATATTATTTTCCTCGATAAAGTCTACCGCCAGTCTGTGATACCCAAATAATCTGTAAAGAAAGGCCGTATTAATTTCTTGTTCTGTCCCATTCAATTTTTGATCTAAGAAAAGGAAGAAGTCCATAAGATCAGGAAGCTTCTCCCATTTTATCGTTGTACCGAAGAGCGTTATTGAATCCTTCCCATTCTTTTTTGATGTTTCCAACAGGCAGTCCGCTTCCCTTATAGCCGTCGCTATCGGATGTCGTTCTTTTACAAATGCAAGCCCTGCCGAAAGGGTTATAAATTCATTGCTGCAGGTGAATTTTTGGAACTGCATATTCAGAAACATTGAAAATACAATCATTGTTTCCCATGGTCCAACAAGGATAAGATCATCTCCACCGGAATAGACGGTATAGATATTATTGAAATTAATAGTATCATTGCTCAGATACTTATAAAGTTTGCCCTCATCGATGTTCTTTACTGCCAAAAGCTGTTGAACAATTTCTTCTTTGGGGACTTTCATCACTTTATTGATCCAGCCGGAGAAAAAAAGATCTATCATGCGGCTTAAAGTTAAAAATCTTGAAACAGTTCTGCGATCCACGTCAGGAACGTCTTCTTCATTATTACTCGGCCTTACAAACCCTCTGCTGAATATCAATCCGAGGTTGTCTATGTCTGCCTTCAACACGCCCAGCAAATTGCTTCCGTAATTATTTTTTTCTTTTTTCCAGTATGAACGCCTTGCAATCTCTTCAAAACTGGCAATTTTAGATTGGTCTTGCTCAGACCTTGGGACATGAGTTGCATAATACTTTTGTGGTATCGGTATCGCTGATTTTTGATCAACTTTTTTATCTTGATCACCCAGATAACAAACCAGATAGTGTTCCGGGTCATCCTGATATTCCTTCAGCAGCTCAAAGTAGTAGCCTTCTCTGAAAGTACCATCTTCATTTCTCGCGGGCTTAAAAATAAATATTTGTTTCCTTTTTTCTCTTGCTTCTCTCGAAAATCCTTTGCCAAAGGCCAAATAACTGACCTTCGGAATCATTTCGCCGATGTCATATTTGTCCTGATGGCAAATAGGACATGTATTGATTATCTCGCCCGTATCATGATCAGGGTCGTTTTCGGTTCCCGGCCCTCTGCCGCATATCCTGCAATCGCCCACGCCTTCATACTGTTTGTACATTTCAACTGCCTTGAATGCGGCAACATTCCAACCTTCGATATCATTATCTTTCATTAAGAGAACATTTCGGCATTTTCGCAGTTTTTCCGTTTCAAGCCGGTGAAACATATCATCTGCCGAACGGTAAAAACTGTTGATCTTTAACTCATTATCGCGTTTCTTATAACCATTGATTTTCATCCAGGATAATAAGAACGAAAACTGATTGAAGTATGTACTGCTGATTTCACTTTCGATTTCAAACTTTGCTTGATTGAGGATACGGCTCATGAGGGCAAAATCTATGTTTGGAGCCAGCAGCAGAAATTTTCCACCAGACGAAAAAAGATTGCAAACAAAAGGAAGGTCAAGGGTATGGAGGATCTTGTGGATGGTGGCTTCGGAAAAAAGATGAATAAAGAATGAACGTGCTCTAAGCCTTTTCGACGCCCCGCCAGACCCCTTATTGGTGATATCAAAAATGTAGTTCTGAATACCTGAATAATCACCACCAATAAGTATGAATTCATATGGTCTTTCAAAGTTACGGCCTGCTTTGATCGATGTTATGTGTCTTTTATAAAGACAAGCGGCAAACGCGGCAGATGACCGCAGATGATCATAAAGGGATACATCGGGGCCATTATAGCGAGTATCGCTCGGTACCGCCCAGGTATAACGATGCAGCACATCCGTCCATATATTGAGAACTTTGTTGAAATCCCCGTAACCGGACACATTCGGTATTGCCCGTTTGAAATCATCAATTAGTCTACTAATTTCATCGTCTCCCAATTTATCAAATTCAACAGGAAAGCTTTGAAATGGATCAAGGCAATTCAGATGATATCTGTTTTTTTCAGTTTTAGCTGCTTTTGTGTTCCCAAGGCTAATGTTCAAAAATATCGGCTTCAGCGGTTCATGTCTGTCGGCAAAATCCTTTCTTTCTTCCTCAACTTGATCTCGCTCAGAACATGAATAACTATCTGCATTCTTAACGATTCTGATTAATCCCCGAATCGTATCCAAAGGCATTTTTGATTCTTTTAGAAACGCGTCGGATAATGCATCAGTCAAAGATGAATGATGATGCCTGACAAGAAATTTGACAAGTTCAACATCATAAGGTTGATCATATTGATCATTCTTTAATTTATCGCCAATGTCTCTAATGAAGGAGGCGCTTGTTTCCTGATGACTGATTCTATAAGTTTGATCATTCTTTCGTTGCAGAAATTTTCCTATATCGTGAAGCAACGCAGCAAGAATAACAGAGTTATATTCTCTTCTGTCAAAGCCCTCAATATCAATATCTTTCATTGACTATACACCCCCATTTTTGACGCTTATCCATGTCTTTACAGAGGATCGTTATCGATGATCTTGTATTTGATACTTTCCCAACCCAAATGTCGTCCCCTTCCCCACGTGCAGAATTTCCCCGGCCTTGATGAGGGACATGAATGGCGCCAGGTTACCCTCGTAGGTGATCTCGCCCACGAAACCGCCCATATCGATTTTCTGATCCTGCCGGGCCGAATAGCGCTCCCAGCCGTACCACCTCAAATTCCTATTTTTGATGGCCACGTTTTTTCCTTTTTCAATGCAGCCTTTGAAATCCCACCCCGAGGGATCGATGCCGCAATGGAAGTAGGAAAGCATGGATATCCGGCGCAGGAGCTGTCGGATGAGGATGTGGAATTCGAGATCGCAGGTGAGATGGTTGCTATAGTAAATTCTCGTCGGTGAGAGGAAGTTCAGCGTCAAGACGG
>JBDRFJ010000056.1:0-6770 GCA_043818915.1 Pseudomonadota bacterium
TGGAACACTTGCTCGTATATCGGCTCAAGAAGCATCACCACTGCTCTTTGGACAATCTTGTCCTCGAACGTTGGCTTGCCGATTGGCCGCCTTTTCCCATTCTCCTTTTCCAGCCATGCTCGCATTACCGGAGGGGCCTTATACCGTCCCTTTTTGAGGCGGTCATATAGATCCTGCAGGTTCTCCTCCAGGTGCTCCCCATATTGTTTCGCGGTTATACCGTCAACTCCAGGGGAACTGTTCTTGCGCGTATGCCGGTAGGCTTCTCGCAGAAAATCAACATCGATATGATGCGCCAGCGTCGTGAAGACCATCTGCGGATAGTCCTCTGCCTGTTTCGCAATCTGCTGAAGTTTCGTTGACACGGTTTGTGATCTCGAAGTATCTCCCATCTTTCCCTTCAATAGAACGTCGCACCCGGCTTCACCTTCCCTACAGTGGGTCGCTTGGGCATCACTTCCCCACCTTCTCGGTTCCCGTTAAAGAACCATCGGTACTATGTTCCGCTAAGACTTCCAAATGTCCATCTCGGGATTGTTCGCTTTTAGCTGTCCGCCCCCGATACCTTGCCTGCTCCTTTGGTTTCGCTCGCCGGCAGGGATGGAGCAACCCTTTCCAGCGCCGGGGCGTTCTCCTGTTCGTTGGTCGGTGCCCTACGCCGCATTATTAGCAGGGAAACATTTGGATCTCCCAAGTTCCCGAGTTACCCCTGTGAGTACATGCCCTGGTCTCAGACCCCGGTGGTGACCTCAGCACTCGCCATTTCGCACCAAGGTCTGCTGCCTTCCACTGCATTCATCGCGTCGGCTTTCTCCTGTTTGCCAGGATTATCCTAACGGACCACCACTATACATTTTTCGGAGTTCAATACAGAGCCTGCGCCCTTGATCCCGTCCGGCTTCGGACTTCCATTACTGGTTTTGCCCTCGGACTTCACTACTGACCCGCTGGCTAAGCTTTGGTCAGGTGGGACTTTCACTTACTGTGATCACCCACTGGGTAACAATAACCAATTTCATCTACATCTATATAGAATCCCAAGGTCTCGGATTTACCTTGGCACGAGAATTAGCCTTGTTAGCGATTGACTCCTTTAACTTTTTCAATAGATGACCATTGCTGATCAACCTTAATGCCGATTTATTATCGATTATTGGCCTACAAATTTTCTCGATATCATCGATACATTTTTCCACCTTCGGTTTTATTGTATCTTCTTCAGGGAGGCCCTCCCAGAATATATTTTCCTGCTTTCTGATAAAGTCATAGTGGGATGTTTCTTGTTTCTCTGTTCTGAAATGTCTATAATTTTTGGCCCATTCTCTAGCAAGAGCTTGAGCTGAAGCCTGCATTATATTCAATGTTCTTCTAAAATCTTCAAACGGTTTCCCGGCATCAGTTCCAAATTGAGCCATAAATCTATAGCGAAGTGAATGCATTTTATTAAACAATTCAAGATGAGTATTAAATCTTTCAAATAGTACATAAGCCTTATCATATGCCTCTTTTTGTTCTGGAGTTTCATTCTCGCCTGCTTTTCTGGTACTACCCTCATTACCTTGGCTAAAAGGATTTCTGATATGTTGAACCGCATCTCTTGATTCATAAAACAGGCACAATACTTCTTCAGCAAGTTCAGCTCGTTTTTTTCCAATATATTCCCATCGCCAAGATCCAATCCCATAAATAGCGGTGCAAGATGCAACAATGATAGAAAAATCTTTTAAATATTCTGAAAAGCTCATTTTTTAATACCCGCTAACCCACCTGCCCGATCCGGCGCAGCCGGGGAGGGTCAGGTGAAGTGACAGGTTGGCCGTGTGTCAATTGCTACACATCATCTATTCGAATACAATGCCTCAATTACTGAAAAAACATCCATCACAAAATTCAAGGTCTCACCTTCAGACAATGGCGGCAATTTTCCATGAAGAACATCACTTGCTTCGCCATATTTCTTTTCAGCCAAATTCTTTATCTGGTTTATTTCATTTTTACTCTTGTTTAAAGATCTTAACCGATACTTGCATGCTTCTCTGATTTTTTGCCTTGCACCGAACTCTCCATCTATTCTTCTAAAATTATTTTTAATGTTTGCAGGAATACCATCGAATATAGATTGGCAAACGATTTCAAGAAGTATCCTAGAAAACCCGATTACTGCTTCGAATTGATTTAAAAGAAAAAAATCCTTGATTTCTCGCAAGAAAATATCACCGGTTGGTGGCAATGACCTATCAACAATAACCGTTCCAAATTTCTTTCTTCTCTCATGAAAGTCTCCTGAGTAACCAACAATGCCTTGCAGATACTCTATCATTTCATCTAATTCTTGAGTTTCTCTTATTTTCTCTTCCTCTTCCAATTCAAAATTTGCAGATGGTATCGCCGTTAATATCTCATCCTTGACTTTTTCCCAAAACATTTCATTCCCGAATAGTTTTTGTAATCTAGACTCACTAATTCCCAAGGTGATGGCAAGCTCGGAAAATTCAATATCAGCAGTGTATTTCCTCGTCTTAGATTTCATATCCCTAATTTTCTTCAATTGATTTCGAACCGGAGGATCTTGAATGTTTAGAGACTCTGTGATTTCGCCTAATAATTCACGGATTCTTTCTTCGATTTCAAAATTCGCATTAACCCATTCCTTTTTTGTTTTGAGATTGATTGGTTCCAATTTAGATCCTTCAAACCGGGCGATTAATTCCTTTTCATTCTGGATATGTTTTCGTGTCAGCTCAAGCAATTCTCTTTCTAAATGTGTTAGTTTATCCATCAGGGTATTCCTCTGATATTCTTGCCTTGCAGGCCAACGCTGCGGCTAAAAGGCGGGCATAGCCGCCAGGTTATTGCCCGTCCTCCTTCAGCCGCTTGTTAGCGGCTAATTTGATCATCCAAACTAGAATAGGGATTAGTGCAATAATGAAGCCTAAAAACGTAAAAACGTGAGCATACTTTTCTAAAAAAAATAATTCTTCATTAGTGATTAAAAAGCCTGGGAAGACCACATCCCAATGGGGAAAGTGCACTACGGCGTTAGGAATGACAATCATCACGACAAGAGAAACAACAAAAATTTTTGTCTCTTGATATCTAAGTGTAATGATCGAATATAATCCCAAAAAAGTAATAAAAAAGACAAAACCTAAAAATAATCGAATTCTTGGGCCTCCCCAAAAGGTTTCGTAAGGAGACAACTTATCTTTTACGATACTGACCAATCCAGTCACATGATCATAGCTTTCGCCTGATATTTCAACACTTCTTGATCGATCAGACAACACTAATGTGAGACCATCTATATTGTTGCTTGACGAGGAAATTCGGAAATATAAATCGGTAACTTTTTTCGGAATTCGTTTTAGCTTTTCGCTAGTAAAGGGCAAATCAAATTCGATGCATATTTTTCTGATTTAAACCTTACATATCCTGAAGTTTCATTCGATTTCTTGTTGACCTTCAAAGTATAATTATGAATCTCAGTCAAAATTTCTTGGATATTATCCACAGTACATTTGACAGCTTTTAATTCAATATTTCGTGTGTACTTACCGCTTGATGCCAAAACTGAAAAAGCTGTCAGAAGTAGGATGATTATAGATTGTATAAGAGTACAGTTTCTCTTCATATCTTTCTTGCTAACGTCGGCTGTTGAGCCGCGAGGATGGCGAACCGGCGCAAGCTTGCTTGCGGCGGGGCGACACCGGAGTCGGCTCGAACGCCCTTGATAGGCGGAGCGTGAGCGGAGCCTGTCAAGGGTGTGAAGAGCCGCAGGCTCAACAGCCGACGATAAGCGGACGAGCGAAGCAAGAGCGAGCGGCAGCGAGCGGTCCGCTTATCAGTTAGGATAGGTGGAAACCTTTCCATGTATTGCTTATATATCATGGAAAAAATTCCACCTATTGTAATAATGATGTATAAAAAGTGGAAAAAATTCTATTGACTTTTCCATATATTTTTCATTCGAGCCGCCAAAAGCGGTAAGGACCGCCCCACCCTCTTCCCGGAATCCCTGCATCCCCTCATGAAAAGTCAGGTTGAAGCGGTTGAAAAGCTTCACCAAAAGGACTTAGCCGATGGATATGGGGAAGTTTATCTCCCGGGTGCCCTTGCCCGCAAATACCCCAATGCTGCCAAATCCTTCGGCTGGCAATATGTGTTCCCCTCAAAAACACACAGCACAGATCCCCGCTCAGGTAAAACCCGACGTCATCATGTGCTTGAATCCGGGCTCCAAAAAGCGGTGAAGGCCGCAGTAGGAAAGGCGGGGGTTATAAAATCTGTTGGCTGTCATACCTTTCGGCATTGTGCAGTTTATCCCGCCTCTAAAGGCGGGGCCACGCACTTGCTTGAAAACGGGGTTAACATTCGGGTCGTTCAGGAATTGATGGGGCATACAGATGTGAAGACTACCGAGATCTATACCCACGTGATGGAAAAGGACATTTCCGTCGTCCGAAGCCCCCTGGATGAGCTGGAGTGAATCTGCTCTCTCTCGACGATGCCCGGATGTAATAAGACGTTGCTTTTTATGGGAAGGACTATAGAGAAATTCCCTTTGTGTGTCAATGAAAAAGGACGGATAGAGGGTCACATCTTAAATAATAACTAATTGTTTCTTGATCCTCACAAGCTTTCCCTTTAACCTCCTGTCTTGCTTTATTTCATTGTTTATTAGGTTGTATCTCATCGTGATTCCGGGACCGGTTATATCAACAAAGTGTTCTCCCAGCTCCCTACATGTTTTCCTGCTTAGATCCCTGGATAGATAGACGGCAGGATCTCTTGCCTTATTAGCTTTTTTACCTTTCTGATACGGGCGCACCCACTGGGCAATAATAACCAATTTCATCGCGATTTACGTGGAATCCCAAGGTTTCGGGTTTACCTTGGCACAAGCATTGGCTTGTTCGACCTTCCGATCTTTCATGAGATTCACTATACGATTACTATATTTTTTTTGTTTTTCGCGAAGGTCAGCGAAAATTGCATCTACATCATAATTGAATTCTTTTGCAAGTTCATCGCGTATCCTACGGACTTCATTTACAATGGGGTCGTTTATCATTTTTCGTCCTCCATTAAATTTTCCGGTGTGCAAATAATCGGTATTTGGAAGCCGGATGCAGCACAGATTTTTTCAATTTTCCTTAATATACGCGCATTTGCAATATGCTTGCAGTTCCAGGTTAAAAGATAATTCACTTCATGAACCGTTGCAACTGCGATATGCGCTGCATCTCGAACTGATTTTTGAGGAATGACTCCGCTTTTCAAGATTGTTTTTGTTAGGGTGTTTGCCTCTTCTGTCAATTCAAGCAACATAAGTTCGTCAATGATTGCCAGTCTCTTTTCGATTTCATTCTCATCTCCAGCTGATACTTCATCAACTACAATTTCAGATACATAGCATTCATATCTCTTTTTTCGACTAGTCCACCAATCATTGGTAACTTGTTGATGTGCTGCAACAATCAAATCGCGACTTGGTCGTGCAACAAGATAGCTGATAAATGTTGTTTCAAGATATACAGTTTCCATTTCCATCTATTAGTTACTCTCAAATTTTTTAGTCGAACAATGATTATCTTGAAAAAACACTAAATACCATATATATTGTAACACTGCTGTCCGGTAAAAATTTCCTAAAGGTGAGTTAACCAGTTAAAAATATTATCATTTCGAATCATTATTATCGGAATCGATTTGAAATTTCAAAATTGATGTTTCGGGCTATACTCCTTGGAAAAAATCGGAAGGAGTTAGCCAATGAATACCAGCAGGACAGTATTTTCTCAATTAATGGATTTTTTGCCCTTAAGGGAATTTCGACGTTGTGTTGAGCGCTACAAAGGAAATTATTATCTGAAATATTTTTCATGTTTAGACCAGTTTTTTTGCATGGCTTTCGCCCAACTTTCTTATAGAGAAAGCCTGCGTGACATAGAATCGTGCTTACGATCCATGCAAAATAAGCTTTACCACATGGGAATACGTAGTAAGGTTTCTCGAAGCACATTGGCAGATGCGAATGAAAAAAGAGACTGGCGCATCTATGCAGATTTCGCTCAGGTGTTGATAAACATTGCAAGGAATTTGTATGTTGACGAAGAATTTGGAGTAGAACTAGATGAAACAGTTTATGCTCTTGACGCATCGACAATTGACCTGTGCCTTTCACTATTTCCTTGGGCGAGGTTTCGCAAAACCAAAGGTGCCATTAAGTTGCATACGTTGTTGGACCTGCGAGGCAACATCCCAACTTTCATCTGGATAACAGAAGGTAGAGTTCACGACGTAAATATCCTCGATGAACTAATCCCGGAGCCAGGAGCATTTTATGTTATGGATCGTGCGTATCTCGACTTCCATCGTCTGTATATTTTGAATCAGTGTCTTGCATTTTTCGTCATCCGCTCCAAAAGAAATACGAAGTATCGTCGACTTTATTCCCGGAAGATAGACAAGTCAACTGGATTGAGATGCGATCAAACAATAGTTCTCACAGGCATAAACACGGCAAAGGAATATCCAGAAAAATTACGCCGTGTTAAATATTTCGATAAGAAAACAGGAAAACGCTTTTCTTTTCTGACAAATAATTTTATCGTATCCGCATTGATCATGAGTTATTGTCAAGAGTTGTGTATGAGGAATTAGGCGGCGTTCCTCACTTCCTCAACTCCATTAACGAAATTAACTCCCCTTATGACATCTGCCAACCGCTTGGGATGATAAAGACGGATCCATCGTCTCTGAGCCGATTG
>JBDRFJ010000057.1:0-5770 GCA_043818915.1 Pseudomonadota bacterium
GGCAAGACTACCTATTCTTTTGCCGGAACCAAACAAGGATTATCGGAGTTATAAGAATAACCACAAGCATGGTTAGCGTAATTAACGGACCGAAATGAAGTGTCGCGTAGCTCACAGCCACAAGGGGCAGGAGGCTGGCCCGCACCGCTCCCTTCAATGTCTCGTGCTTTGCACGGTATTTCTTATCTTAAATCTCACCTGGACATTCTCTTCCCCTTGGTCATCAAATATTCCGCCTAAGTCCGCATGTAGTGTATCCCAGGTAAAACTATATGCGGTGGCATCGGCAAAGGCAGCCGCTCCCGACCGCGCCACCGCCGGCTCGACCGCCGATATACCTGTCACCGTTGGCCGAGACTGTTCCATCGATGGTTATTGTGTCACTTACATTCAGCTTGATTGCTCCTCCGCCAGTGCCTCCATTACTATCAACTCCACTCCAGTCATAGGCGCCGCCACTGCCTAAGGATGTGGGCGCACTGACTGAACCATAAATAGGACCATGAACAAAAAGGAGCGCCTGTGGATTAGGGATTAGGGTCTGACGCAGAGACTATGAAAGGAGGATCTCTCGCAAAGACCTATGTGCAAAGTTTTGCGCACAAACTATGCAACGAACTTCTCAGAAAATCAAGTTCAATTTCACTTCTCACTCAGCTTTCGTGTGAACTCAGGGGTCTTTGCATATCTCAAACTCCCCATGGCTGCGGCAAGCAGTCCGTTTGGGAGCGATTTGGATATACCGGCATGCTTATTGCTGCTTCGGCTCTAAGAACACCGGCAAGTGTGATTCTTTGCACTTATTCGCTTGAAAGAGGAGACAGATTTATGATATGTGCGCATGCTCATATTGAAGAATATCGTGATAATTTGAAGTGCTCAATGGAGTTCAAAGTCTGATGTCTCGTATAACATTTTTTGTTCCACGTTGACCAAGAAATGTCACCCTGTGTAGGGCTTTTAGAATGAAGGGCTTTGATATGATTTAAAATTTATAAATATGTTAAGGTGTTAGCCCATAAGCTGGTGATGACTATAAGTTGGAATAAAATTTGCTTTACAATAGGGAAGAGTATAGGGTATGAATAAGGCGCCTTGGAGGTTATGCCCATGAAAGCACGAAGATTTTGTTTTTTTCTAACAGTAATATTTACACTTACTATATTCTCATCTCTTATTTCTCCTTCGGCCCACGCCAAAGTAACAGGCCCCTGTGCCAACTGCCACACTATGCATAATAGCCAGAATGGTTCGTTAGAGGTAACTGACGGGCCGTTACGGACACTGTTGAAGAATGATTGTTTGGGGTGTCACAGTAGCGAAGGGACAGAAACCGTTGTCTCCACAGGAGGCTCCGAGGCCCCAATAGTGCTCAATCACGGGCTACCTAACAGACCACTGGCAGGCGGAAACTTCCACTGGGTTGAACATGGCGGCGACGAATACGGTCATAACGTCATCAATCCGGATGGCACCCTGGCCGAAGCGCCTGGAAACGGGGGGGTTGGCTGTGGTTTTGGTGGCTGCCACGCCAGCTTGGCTTCAATACGTTATGCACCCGGGCCGGGACCGCTTTTCAATCCTATTCGCGGCAAGGGTTGCATTGGTTGCCATGACACACGCGCGGCGCACCACGCAGGAGGCCAGGAATTCGGCAATGGTTACAGACTCGTTGGCGTGCCTGGTGATGGCACGAGAGGATACCGGTTCCTCTCAAAAGCGGGGCAGGTATACTGGAATATTCCGCCGCATAATCCTCCAAACGTGGCGGGACTTGAAGCCCCTTGGGCCGCACTTCAAAGTCAGAGTTCCTCTGCCCATAACGAATATCAAGACGCCCCGAAGGCCTTTGCGCCCAATGCCTATTATGCCCATCCAAAATATGCGGGCCAACCGCAGGGGATCAGCGATTTCTGCTCCGGGTGCCATAGAGCATACCACTCGTGGCAGGATGGGGGCTCTCCAAACGGAGGAAATGGCAGTGCCTGGCTGCGACACCCTGCGTCTGTCACCCTGCCGGACTCAGGAGAATACGCCAATTACACCGTATTCGACCCGACAGTGCCAGTGGCTAGACCATGGAGTGCACTTTTTGGCATGACTGCCGCTTCACCTGTGGTAAATCCCGGGCAAGACAAAGTCATGTGTCTATCGTGCCATTACGCCCATGCAGGCCCTTACCCTGATGCACTTCGGTGGGATTATGAGGGAATGATAGTAGGTTCTGACAATCCAAGTGGCTGTTTCCGCTGCCATTCCCAAAAAGGTCAAGTCGAATGACGTATCTGTGAAGATTGGTGATAATAAGCACATCCAAGTTATCTTCGCTGATAACTTTCTCAAAGCGAAACTCTAAGATCAAGCCCACCGAGCCAACGGGTTGAAATTGTGTGGTGCCGAAGGCGAGACTCGAACTCGCACAGGCATACGCCCACTAGACCCTGAACCTAGCGCGTCTACCAGTTCCGCCACTTCGGCATCCGGGAAAAAAGGAAACAAAAGAAATGTTGATAAAAAAAAACAGATGTTTTATATGTATTTTTTCCCTTTTTTGTCAAGTTAATTTATTTTAAAGGGTATTTTGGGCCTCTTTGGAGAATATCGTGCAACTTATTGAAGGAATCGAAAATATAGCTCATCCTTTCACAAATTCGGCAATCACCATCGGCAATTTTGACGGCGTCCATCTCGGCCACAAGATCCTTATAGATAAGGTTATCAAAAAAGCAAAGGAAATAAACGGCCCGTCTGTCGTTATGACCTTTGAACCACATCCGCTCAAGGTAATAAGCCCGGAAAACTGTCCGCCCCTTATCACAACGTATGAACGAAAGATTGAATTGATTGCCAAAACCGGTGTCGACGTCTTGATCAGCGTAAGGTTTACCTCTGATTTCGCAAATGTGTCCGCCGAGCAATTTGTTAAAGATATTTTATGTAATACAATCGGAATGAAGGCTATTCTGGTCGGACCGGATTACACCTTTGGACAAGGAAGGAAAGGATCGGTCGATCTCCTCAAAAAATTCAGCACAACCTGCGGCTTTGATGTCACGGTTGTGCCGTGGGTAGGTCCCGAAGGAGAGCGGGTCAGCAGTACTACATTACGAAACCTGATCGTGGAGGGCAAGGTGTCAGAGGCCCAAAAACTCCTCGGGCGATATTATCAGGTCCGAGGGTCCGTCGTGCCCGGGCGCAACCGCGGAGGCCGGCTCCTTGGTTTTCCAACCGCCAATATAAAAATCCACAACGAACTCTGTCCCGCGACAGGTGTTTACGCCGTCACTGTTGGGTACGGCCAAACCGTTTATCATGGTGTAGCCAATATCGGTTACAGCCCCACATTCGGCGACCATACTTTCACCGTGGAAGTCCATGTGCTTGATTTCGACAAGGATATCTATGGCGATTGTATCCGCGTCAATTTCATAGAGCGTTTGCGCGGTGAAAAAAAATTCTCGGGTCCGGAGGAACTGGCCGGGCAGATCCGAAAAGATATAACAAAGGCTACGGGGATCCTGTCATCATGAGGTGGAAATTTTGGGTCGGCCTCCTGATCAGCCTTTTTTTCCTCTTTATTGCTCTTCGGAAGATCGAATTTCATCTCCTTGTCTCATTCCTTACAACAGCAAACTACCTTTACCTGATTCCGGTTGTTCTTATATATTACCTCAGTTATGCGATTCGTGCCTTTAGATGGCATTACCTGATGGAACCCATCAAGCATATAGGTTTTGCGAATCTTTTCTCGGCTATTGTCATAGGCTTTACGGCCAATCTTCTTCTGCCTGCCCGCATTGGTGAATTTGTCCGGGCATACCATATCGGAAAAACAGAAAACGTCAGCAAGAGCGCGTCATTTGCCACAATTGTTATTGAACGGCTATTTGACGGTTTTACTATCCTGGCGTTCCTTATTGTAGTCGTTATCTTTCTGAAGATACCTGAAGATAATATCGTAATCGGTCAATTGTTGAAAAAGGGAGGCTATGTCTCTTTCCTTTTATATATGGTCGTCATAGTTTTCTTGTGGTTTTTACGGGAGTATACCGCTAAAGTAGTATTCATAATACAGCGCCTTTTCAGTTTCTTGCCCGGGTCCTTTGTTGAAAAAATTTTAAATTTATTGACCTCATTCGCAAAAGGGCTCTATTTTTTCAGGGGTCCCCGGCAGATAGCCTTTATCTCCGCCCACTCTCTCGTTATCTGGTTTTTGAATGTGCTTGCTATCTATCTGACAGCGCTCGCGTTTGATGTCTCTCTCACCCTTATAGGGTCGATGTTTGTTTTGGTAATGCTGGTCTTTGGGGTGATGATTCCGTCCGCGCCGGGTTTTGTCGGAACGTATCATGCCGCTTGCCTGTACGCATTTCTCTTTTACAATCTTCCAAAAGAAAAGGCCCTTTCTATAGCCATTGTGATGCACGCTACGTTCTTTTTCTCTACTATAGCGCTGGGGCTCTTTCTGATAGCCCGGCAGAAGATGTCGCTCAGGGATATGAGCAGGTGGGCAGGAGAAAAAGCAGGCAGTTAAGGATATATATTACCCTATGAAAATATTAGAGATAAAAAATTGTCCCAAGAGTTCATGGTTCCAGTCAAAGCAGGTACTTTATGAAAACGACGAGGGGGTCGAACTTCAGTGGGATTATATTGAACGCATAGCATCCAAGGTCTCTGTAATTGTTGTTCCGCGGTTCAAGGAGTCCGGAGATTTCCTGTTGGTCCGGCAATACCGGGTCATATTTGACAAGTATATAATCGGCTTTCCCGCCGGTATTATAGATGGAAATGAAACAGTCGAAGCCGGCGCCTTGCGGGAGTTACTGGAAGAAACGGGCTATTCAGGAAGGATCAAAGAAGTTTCTCCCCCGCTCACTACAAATAGCGCTCTTATTCGTGAAACAGCCCGCTGCATACTGGTTGAGTTGGATGAAAAGGCCATTCCCCGTCGCCAACGACTTGAAGCATCAGAAAAAATAGAAGTATTTCGTGTAAAAGAATCCGACCTTTCCTCTTTTTTAGAAAATGCAACAGCAAGAGGAGACCTGATCAGCGCAGGCCCCTGGTTCGCACATTATTTTTTATAAAACCCCATGTATGTCAAAGAACTCCATTCCTGGCGACTCTCGTATGAGGAAGCGGTCCGGGTCCAAGAACAACTCCGCCACAAAATAAGTCTGGAGCCGCTCACAAAGCCGATACAATTGGTGGCGGGCACCGATGTCTCGTGCGAACGGAACAATCGCTTTTCTTACTCCTCGGTTGTGGTTTTTACGTTTCCGGATCTGGAACTGATAGAAGAAGTAAATGCCTCCTTGGAAATAGACTTTCCCTATATCCCGGGTCTTCTATCTTTTCGCGAAGCCCCGGTACTTATTAAGGCATTTGAAAAGCTGCGAAACACCCCTGACGTAATCCTCTTTGACGGTCAGGGCATTGCCCACCCGAGGGGGGTTGGCCTTGCCTCCCACATGGGGCTTATCTTGGGCCTCCCAACCATTGGATGCGCTAAAACACGCTTAACGGGAAAACACGGAACGGTTCCGGAAGAAAAGGGGGGCTATGGCCTGTTAAAGTCACAAGGTCAAACAATCGGCGCAGTGCTCAGGACCAGAGAACGGGTAAAACCGATGTTTATTTCCCCTGGACATGAAATCACCTTAAAAGAAAGTATCCGGATTGTTCTCGAGGCCTGTCGTGGCTACAGACTCCCTGAACCGACCCGTCAGGCCCATCTTGCGGTAAACCGTTTCCGGATTGTAAAATC
>JBDRFJ010000058.1:0-3256 GCA_043818915.1 Pseudomonadota bacterium
TCTCATCGTAAGAATGTTTAGTGATATAAAGCAGGGCCTGAATTTCATTTGCTCTCTTTAAAAAGAGCCTTCGCTCGCGTGTACACTTTGTGACTGGAAAAACGAATCCGTCTCCTGCAAAGGGGTCGCGGACCATGTTTAGCGGATTATTTGAATCAGAATTAATATTCATATTATGAGGCTTAACGCTGAACTGAGCTGCACGCTAGGTGAAAATCGTACTATCAAAAACTTAAACGAAAACCCGCAATATTTAACCTGCCGGCTCAAGTGTGTGGTTGGGGCACTTGTAATTTGTCAATCCTTAGAAGCCTTCCTTGGAAATAAAGTTTCAACCTTCAAATCTAATTCTCGATAAAAGTTTATAAGTGTTTTAGCAGCAGGTGGGCCGATGTCAACGGTTTTACCACAGATCTCATAAACCGTAACAGTTTAGCTCTTTGACAAATTATTTTCGAAAAAAATCAAAAAAAGCTGGCGTCAGAAAACGGAATATAGTATGTAGTCCTCAACAACAAGGAGGGCTACGTGGAACCGATTGTTTTTAGATATCGCTCACGGGAACTTACCGATCAGGATATTGAATATATTCGCTCCATCATTTCCCGGCATTATGTCAGGGGAAGAAGCTACATTTCACGTATTCTGTGCCAGGAGTGGAACTGGTTTCAGCCAAATGGAAAGCTCAAGGAATATGCCGCCCGTGATCTTCTTTTACGTCTGGAAGAAAAGGGCTTTATTGAGCTTCCGCCGAGATTGAGGCCGAAAAACAATTTAAAGAAAAAATCGTTCGAGCAAATTCCCTTTTTCAAAAAGGAGCCCCTGGAAGGATTAATAAGCCGCTATGGCGACCTCGATATCCGGATCGTTGCTCCCGGGGATGATTATTTATGGGGCTACCTGCTTCACCATTATCATTACCTGGGGCTCCCCAAACTTGTTGGTGAACATCTCCGATATCTGGTCTATCTTGATGGCCAGGTTGTTGCCTGTCTGGCCTGGGCCAGCGCGGCCTTCAAAGTCAAGAGTCGTGACGATTATATCGGCTGGACCCCCAGAGTTAGACGTGAGCGTCTTTATCTCGTCGCCAACAACGCGCGTTTTTTGGTTCTGCCCTGGATTCGGGTAAAATATCTTGCATCCAAGGTGTTGGCCTTTACGCTTAAGCGCCTGAGCGATGATTGGCAAAAAGCCTATCAACATGGCATCTATCTGGCTGAAACGTTCGTCGATGTCTCCCGCTTCCAGGGCATTTGCTATAAGGCGGCCAACTGGCGTTATGTTGGGCTGACCCGCGGTAGTGCTAAAAAGGGCAATGCCTATCAGTTTCACGGGCAATCCAAGGCCGTTTATCTTTATCCTCTGGATCGGCACTTCAGAAGAGGACTTACCGATGACCAGGGATGAAGCAGACGCCATACTGGAGTTGCCCAGGGCGCAAGCCATTGATGTTATCCTGGCTCTTGCGCAAAAGGCTGAAAAATTCGATCAACTCCGCGGGGATATCAGCCCTACCTGCCCATCGGGAATGACGCCGCCATACCTCAAAGAGCCGGGGAAAAGGCGAAGGAAAAAACCCGGGCAGAAAAAGGGCCACCCGGGAGTGGCCCGGAAACGGCCCGAAAAAGTAGACCATTACAGGAACCATACCCTGAAGTATTGTCCAGACTGCCGAATGCGATTGGGAAAGCCCATAAAAAGCCATAAACGTTATACGGTGGATATCCCGCCGGTAGCGCCGGAGGTAACCGAGCACACTGTTCACGGTTACTGGTGTCCGAATTGCAAAAAAAGGGTCTATCCCAAGGTCACCGACGCTCTACCCAATTCGACGCTTGCCCTGACGGTCCTGGTTATGACGGCATGGCTTCACTACTGGGTGGGCATGAGTGTTCGAAATATCGTAAAATTGCTGGCCACTTTTTGGGCCTTTGATGTCAGCCCTGGCGGTTTGACCCAAGCTTGGAGAAACCTTGCGGCCACGGTGCGGCCGATTTACGACGAAATCGGTGAAAAGATCCAGAACACCGCAGTGCTCAACGCCGATGAGACCGGATGGAGAATCAGCGGAATCACCCATTGGCTCTGGTGCTTTGCCTCGGATTCCTGGTGCTATTTTGTGATCGATAAAAGTCGAGGCTCCCCTGTCATAAAACGGGTTCTCGGCAAATTATTTGAGGGCGTTCTCATCTGTGACTTCTGGGGTGCCTATAACAAAATTAGCACGCTGGCGACGCAACGCTGTTTCTATCATCTGCTGACCGAACTGGAAAAGGTGGACAAATCCAACAAATCTGATGCCTGGAAATCGTTTCGCAAAAAGCTTGGGCGGCTGCTGATGGATGCTGTCCGCATAAGCACTAAGAAAACGGACCTGAGCCCTGCTATTTTCAACAGGCGTAAAAGGAGGCTTTACATACGCCTTGATCAACTTATTGACTCGCCCCGTGAGGACAAAGATGTCAACAGGCTTATAAAGCGGCTAATTCGACACAGAAATGAATTTTTTACATTTCTGGAATACAAAGGAGTCAGCCCCTATAACAACCATGCGGAGCAGCAAATAAGAAAGCCGGTTGTGACCAGAAAAATATCACAACAGAATCGATCGGACCAAGGGGCCGAGGCCCATGCGATCTTTATGTCGCTTTTCAGATCCGCCGAACTCCAAGGTCTGAATCCGGTTGAAAAAATCTTGGCGGATGCAAAAATCCTGCTCGGTGCAACTCAAAAAGAAAAGTTCACCTTCAAATTGGCAGCATAATTGTCAAAGAGCTAAACTGTTACCATAAACCCAATCTTCTTCATTTAGCGATTTCCCATAATACTTTCCCGATTCAATACGCTCATCCAAGTGTTCTTGAGAGTTTCGCACTGCTTTAGCAGCGTCGAAAAAATCTCCGTAATCTTTATTTATATCATCAAGCTTATTGCCAAGTGCTTTGTCCAGTTTACCGATAGATTTCCTAATATTAGCGACAGATACAAGATAGAAATGAATGTCAGCAAATAGTTTTAGATATAAAAAAGCGTCAGGCGCAGGAGATACCCTTGGCATTTCAATAGCGGCATTATCCGCAAGTATTCGTTCAGATTGAATAAGCGCCATATTGACACCAACCTCTATATTCTCGATCAATCTTGATATTATTCTGTTTTCAATCCTAGAGGCATATTTTTGATAGCTATTGAGTTTTTCCATATTATTATTGCTTAATGCCTGACCTAACTGGTGCACGACTTTGTGCGCATCCTG
>JBDRFJ010000059.1:0-2266 GCA_043818915.1 Pseudomonadota bacterium
AGGATCATAATGATAGATACCCGCCTTTAGTCCTTTCACGCCATTATCACCCACTACTGCATAGATATCCATAGGGTATAAAGCACCACCAGACGGGGCCGACCTTTTGTAGCCCCTATCCCCGGTGATACCCTGTGCAGCCCAGAAAATCTGTGAGAGCTGTTCCAGGGTTAAAGGTTTTGATAGATATGACCGAATGGTTCTACGATGTTTAATGGCCTGCTCTACAGAGACTTCTCCTTTTAATCTGGGTTTAGGTAAGTTCATTTGGCGCTCCTTCCCCCCGGTTGTGCCATCTGCCTTTCCGGCCATGGCCTTTTTGATAGAGAAAAAAGGCATAAGAAAAATTGCCACGAGATAATTGGTAATCTTTTTTAAGATCTCTCTTCTTGTAAGATAGCTCAGCATGGTCAGACCCTCATTCCATCACTCCCCTTTAATACCGAGCTTGAGCATAAGCGGTTTCATGGTGATTCCTTGCACAACTAACGAGAAGAATACACAACCAAACCCTGCCAGCAACAACACCGGACGCCACGTTACCAGTAAACCTTCATTGGGTAGATTAAGCAGCAAAGCAATCGGTATCGAGCCCCTCAAACCGCCCCAGAATAGAATGTGGTTCCATCTCTTCGGTCGCTTAGTACCCACCTGATTTAGCAACCAGTAGAAACTGTAAGAAACCGCTGCGCGTGCTATCAGCATCGCAGCAATGGCAACAAACACCGTCATCCACATAATATTTGCCGGCACTTCGCGTAGCTCCAGGCCGATCAAGACAAACAGGAGCGAATTGATCAGGAAACCTATGGATTCAAAAAATATTTCAACCGTATTAGTAGTCTTTACACTCATCGAGAGTCTCCGGCCATAATTACCTATCATCAATCCGGCTATCACAGTTCCAATTACGCCAGAAAGGTGCATTACTTCCGCCAACCAGAATGACCCGTAAGCCAAAACAAGACAAAGCGCATTTTCCAGCAGATGATCCTCTATATGACGCATGATCTTAAAAACGATCCAGCCGAGTACTGCCCCCAGGAGTAGCCCCCCGACGGAAACCTTTACAAATTCATATGCTGCTTGGCCAAATCCAAATTCTTGCCCACTCAGCAAGGCCTTGAGCAGGATCGTGTATAACACTACTCCGGTTGCATCATTAAAGAGCGACTCTCCTTCCACTATTGTCTTTAGATCTTTAGGTGCCCCCACCTCCTTGAACAACGAGAGAACACTCACAGGATCTGTTGGTGATATCAAGGCACCAAAAAGTATCGCCACCATCATTGAACTGATACCACCCAACCATCCAACAAGTCCTCCCACTAACAGGGTTGATACAATAACGCCCGGCACTGCCAAACACACAATCGGCCAAAACTGCTCCAAAAGAGAGTTTAGGTTCATGTGAAACGCTCCTTGGAAAAGCAATGGTGGCAAAAAAACAAAAAATATTAGTTGATACCCAAATCCAGTCTCCTCAATTTCCGGGCCAATACCCAAGACACCTATCAACAGTCCTACCAAAGTCAGAAATATCGTATACGGTAAATGCGTTACCATCTTACTGACAATCGCAACCAAACACGCCAGCAACAACAGCCCGATATATATTCCAACCGCATGCTCAATCATTTTGATAATCCCCGCTTTATTTCTTTTCTTCAACGCAGGTAATATAGGCAATAAGATCTGATGCATCTCGATGGTCTATTGCCGCCAGACCGGCATCTCCAGCCACTGCAAAAATCGATCTTATTACAGATATCGCTTAAAGGCCTTTGTCAAGTCAAGCAAATCTTAATTCTTTCGGTAATCGATCCCTGGGCGATCAGATCCATAATGGACAGCAACAGAAAGGGTTTGTGGGGTGCTTGATAGGTGGTCAGTTCAAACCACTTTTTACGGTCTTTGTAAGTCCGCAAGCGGGAAAAGCTTTTGAGGTATTTGGCAAGAGACATTCAATCTCCCGGCTATTAGAAGGCTTTCTTTATTTTATATTTTTTAATATCGAATAAAATTCTTAGACCTACAATTTTGCACTCAAAATGGCACGTTTAAGACAATAAAACGGCTATTTTTAAAGCTCTTTTTCCTATTTTTCAGGCAGTTAGCGTGGTCCGACCCCAAAGCCCCCTTATCTTTTAGGTCTTTTTCCACCACAAGTTTTATCAAATGTTGTTGCGAAACTTATAATCTGATAATCGCCCCCTACTCTTCTTCAACAACAGTTCTTTAAGATAGTTACTTACTTATTTATGGA
>JBDRFJ010000060.1:0-19798 GCA_043818915.1 Pseudomonadota bacterium
TGTGTATCACTTTGGACCATAATGTCAATATATTTCCATTCTTTTCCTTTCCAAAAATGCCTTGACAAGCCCGTTTGGTAATGTTATAAGAACATCCTATTTTATAGTATTTAAAGGCATCTATATTAATTTCTAAGACAAATTAATATCTTACAAATCTTACAAGCTTTTTTTCTTTACCGCGGGTTTGTGAAATTTTTTTCAATAGATTCATCATATATTCACCCGAGAAATTGAGAAAACTGATACTTTTGGGGTACGAGGTAAGATTTTACGTTGAAGGGGGGTGGGAAAGGCTACGCTAAGTTAGGTAATAAATTTTGGTAGAGTAGTAGATTTTTTTTAAGTTCTTTTGAAAGTAAAAACTTTAGGAGGTAAGTTTATGCCAAGCTTTGTAATTACTGAAAAATGTGACGGCTGCAAGGGCGGGGACAAAACTGCTTGCATGTACATATGCCCCAATGACCTGATGGTATTGGATGCCAATGCGATGAAGGCTTATAATCAAGAGGCTGATGCTTGCTGGGAGTGCTATTCTTGTGTAAAGATATGCCCGCAGGGCGCTATCGAGGTTAGAGGTTATTCGGACTTTGTGCCTCTTGGCGGCAGCGTTGTTCCCATGAGAAGTTCAGATTCCATTATGTGGACGATCAAATTCAGAAACGGGACCCTCAAACGCTTTAAGTTCCCCATCCGGACTACGGCAGAAGGCTCTGCCAATGCTTATAGGGAAGCAGATGGCACGGGCAAAGACCTTGACAGCGAATTGCTGTTCAATGAAGAGGCTGCAGGCTATACGCTTGTGACTCCGTAGTCAGGCGAACAACAACGGACAAGGACATAACATTTAGAATATAAGAATTTTTTAAGGAGGATAAGTTATGGCAATACCGAATAAACCTATGGGTGAGCTTCCTGCGGTAGCAAATCCTGAAATTGTAGAAAAGGAAGTTGATATTCTGATTGTCGGTGGTGGTATGGCTGCCTGCGGGACCGCGTTTGAGATTAAGAAATGGGCCCCGGACGCAAGCGTCCTGCTGGTAGACAAGGCCGCGATGGAAAGAAGCGGCGCGGTTGCCCAGGGACTTTCAGCTATCAACACCTATCTTGGCGCAAACGATCCGGCCGACTACGTGAGAATGGTTCGCAACGACCTTATGGGCGTTGTTCGCGAGGACCTGATCTACGATCTCGGCAGGCACGTTGATGACTCTGTAAAGCTTTTTGAAGAATGGGGACTCCCAATCTGGAAAGTGAAAGGCGATGAAGGAAAGTCCTTAAGGGACGGCGGCCAGCCGGTGCGTACCGGTAAATGGCAGATCATGATCAACGGCGAGTCTTATAAGTGTATCGTGGCTGAAGCAGCCAAGAAAGCGCTTGGCGAAGAGAACATCCTGGAGAGAGTCTTTATCGTAAAACTCCTCCTCGACGCCAATAAGGAAAATACGATCGCCGGAGCTGTTGGATTCAGCACACGTGAAAACAAAGTATATGTAATCAAATGCAAAACCATGATGGTTGCCGCTGGCGGCGCGGTTAACGTCTATCGTCCGCGTTCTACCGGTGAGGGTAAGGGTCGCGCATGGTATCCGATATGGAACGCTGGTTCCACCTACACCATGTGCATGGAAGTCGGCGCTGAGATGACCATGATGGAAAACCGCTTCACGCCGTCTCGATTCAAAGACGGGTATGGCCCGGTTGGCGCATGGTTCCTCCTGTTCAAGGCCAAGGTCACGAATGGCCTGGGCGAGTCTTATGCGGGCGGTGATAGGGCAAAGGCTGAACTGGCCAAGTACGAGCCGTATGGAAGCTCTGCTGTAACACCGACCTGTCTCCGTAACCATCTCATGCTCTTTGAGATGAAGGAAGGTCGCGGTCCTATCATGATGGACACCCCGACGGCTTTGGCGAATCTGGCAAAAGATATGGACAAGAAGCAGATGAAGCATCTTGAAGCCGAGGCATGGGAAGACTTCCTTGACATGTCGGTTGGCCAGGCAGGCCTGTGGGCCGGTACGAACACCGAACCGGAGAAAAAACCTTCCGAGATTATGCCTACAGAACCGTATCTCCTTGGTTCCCATTCGGGCTGCTGCGGTATATGGGTCAGTGGTCCTAATGAAGACTGGGTGCCGGCCGAATACAAGTGGGGCTACAACCGTATGACGACCGTAAACGGTCTGTTCACATCTGGCGACGGCGTTGGCGCCTCAGGGCATAAGTTCTCTTCAGGCTCCCATGCTGAAGGGCGTATGGCTGCAAAGTCAATGGCCAGATACATCCGTGACAACGCGGGCTTTACCCCGGCCCTGAAGCAGAGCGCTCAGGAATTGGCGGACATAGTATACGCGCCGGTAAAACTGTATCTGGAGCATGCTGCTTACACCACGGCTACAGCTGTCAACCCGAATTACATCAAGCCGGACGGACTGAGCATGCGCCTTATGAAGTTGACCGACGAATACGGCGCGGGCCAGACAGTCTACTATATGACCAGCGGCAAGCTTCTTGAGATCTGTCTGGACGGCCTGAAGGTGCTGCGTGAAGATTCCGAGAAGATGGCGGCCGGCGACCTCCATGAGCTTATGAGGTGCTGGGAGATGTATCACCGCATCTGGACGGCTGAGATGCACGTAGGCCACATTAACTACAGACAAGAATCCAGATATCCGGGCTTCTACTATCGTTCGGACCACCCGACGGTCGACGAGGCAAACTGGAAGTGCTTTGTTAACTCCAAGTTCAATCCGGAAACCCAAGAGCTGGAATATAAGAAGGTAGAACTGAAGCAGATCATCCCGGCGTAAGGGATTGTCTGTGTTTGACTACTCATAGAAAAAACCTCCGGACGTCCCAAAACGTCCGGAGGTTTTTATTACTCTCCTTTTACCGGCAGTGTTCTGTAAGATGGTTACCCGCTATCAAGGCCTGACTCGTTAGGCGGGGTTCCACATAAGCGCCTGCAATCGGGGTTTCAAAAAGGCCCCTATGGGGTAGCTATGCTATAGACCACTGCAACCATTTTATATCTAAAAACTAACCACGGAGGACTGGCATGGCAGACGAAAAAGGTATGACTTCGGGGAGTATCCTGGTCGTTGGAGGCGGGATCAGCGGTTTGACCACGGCCCTTGAAGCGGCAGAAGTAGGATATGAAGTGTATTTGGTTGAAAAGAATCCGTATCTTGGTGGAAGAGTTGCCCAGTTGAATAAATATTTCCCCAAGCTGTGCCCTCCAAGTTGCGGGCTTGAGATCAATTTTAAGAGAATTAAAAACAACCGGAAAATCAAATTTTATACTTTGTGCGAAATTGAAAAGATTTCGGGGAGCCCTGGCAATTATGATGTCACCGTCAAACAGAATCCACGGTACGTAAATGCAAATTGTACGGCCTGCAACGATTGCGTGGATGCATGTCCGGTAGAAAGGGCGAGTGAATTCGATTTTGGGATGGGGAAGACAAAGGCTATTTACAGGCCCCACGAGATGTCATTTCCGATGAAATACGTTATTGACGATTCTGTCTGTAAAAAGGATGAATGTGGTCAATGCGTCAGCGCTTGTAGCTACAATGCTATTGACCTGAGTATGGAGCCTAAAACTTTTGACTTTAAGGTTGGTTCCGTAGTTATAGCAACAGGCTGGAAACCGTACGATGCCACAAAATTAGACAAGCTTGGATTCGGAAAGATTAAGAACGTTATAACGAACATGATGATGGAAAGGCTGGCCGCTCCCAATGGACCTACCAAGGGTAAAATACAACGTCCATCCGGGGGGAATATTTCCAGTGTCGCATTTGCTCAATGCGCCGGCTCCAGAGATGAAAATCATCTTCCGTATTGTTCATATATCTGCTGTATGGCCTCGTTGAAGCAGGCTACCTATATCAGGGAACAGTATCCTGACGCAAAAATTTACATTTTCTATATTGATATTCGGTCTCCTGGTGATCGGTATGAGAAGTTTTACAAGAAGGTCAAGGCGGACAAGAATATCTTTTTCATTAAGGGAAAGGTGGCTGAGATAGAGGCAGGTTCGACAGGTGTCATAGTTGTCGCGGAAAATGCATTGACAGGGGAAAAGATGCGGCAAGAAGTTGATATGGCAGTACTTGCTACCGGTATGATGCCCACGGGAGCAGAGACAAAGATTTCAGGTGATATAACTTATAATGAAGACGGATTTGTTATTGCCGACCTTGAAAAAGGGGGGATCTTTGCAGCCGGGTGTGCCAAGAAACCGGCTGATGTTATGGCGTCCGCACAAAATGCTACCGGAACGGCGCTTAAGGCCATTCAAACTTTGGTGAGGAGGTAACTAAATGGACAAGAAATACGGAGTATATATATGTACGGGCTGCGGGATAGGCGACTCCCTTGATATAGAGAGACTGTCTAAGCTGCCACAGAAGGACTACAATGTAGAGATTTGCAAGACGCATGGCTTTTGCTGCGGTCCGGAAGGGGTAGACCTGATAAAAAAGGACATCGAGGGAGAAGGTGTAAATGCTATTGTAGTGGCTGGATGCTCCATGCGAGTCAATCAGGACGTGTTTGATTTTGGCCCGGATAAGATTGTCGAGAGAGTTAATCTGAGAGAACAGGTCGTTTGGAGTCACGAACCCACAAAACCGGAAGAAGGCGAAGAAAAGGAAGAATCAGAAGCGGGGCTTAAGAAAGGTGTTGACCTGCATATTCAGTTCCTCGCGGAAGACTACCTGCGCATGGGGATTGTAAAAGCGCGAAAGTCTGAGCTCCCCGAACCATATCTCCTTGAGACCACGAGCAAAAAAATACTGGTTATGGGCGGAGGGATCAGCGGTTTAACAGCAGCCCTTGAGGCGGCCAACACAGGGTACGAAGTAACCATTGTGGAAAAGGCATCGTCTCTCGGCGGGTATGCAACAAAGGTGCGAAAACAACTTCCGATGTCTAATCCCTTTACAGACTTGGAGGCCCCAAATATCCAGGACAAAATCAAGGCGGTTGAGTCTCATCCTAAAATTGAGATTAAGACCAATACCGTGGTTGCCAGGATTGCCGGTGAGCCCGGGGATTTTACAGTGACGTTGAAAAAACCTGGTGAGGCTATTGAATTTGATGTGCCGCAGGTAGTTACCAAGACGCATGATGAAGAAGGAAAGGAACTCACCAAGGAAAAGATCGACGAAATATATAAGGAGATCAACAAAGGAAGGGCTGATATACTTAAGTTCGATCCAAACGGAGAAAAATTTGGCGCCGTTATCCTGGCCACCGGATGGAGGCCTTACGACGCGTCCGAGTTTGAAAACCTCGGATTTGGAAAGTACCAGAATGTTATCACCAATGTTATGATGGAAGAACTTGCCGCCAACGGACGAATCACACGTCCTTCTGACGGCAAAGAAGTCAAGAGTGTAGTCTTCATTCAAAATCCGAATGGCGATGATGACAGTGACTTCCCGTTTGCCTCTTCAGTCACGAGCCTTGTGGCTTTGAAGCAGGCAAAGTATATCCGGGAAGACAGCCCTGACGCAAAGGCCTATGTGATTTATCAACACATGAGGACTCCCGGTCTTTATGAGAACTTTTACAAGAGTATGCAGCAGGATGATGGTATATTCCTCACAAAGGGGAGCATTACTTCTATTACTGAAGAGGGAGACGGAAGTCTTGCGGTAGAGGTGGACAACAATCTCCTTGGCGAAAAGATACAAATAAATGTTGACATGGCAGTGTTGGCCACAGGTATGGTCCCGACTACAAGGGACGATGCGGTGGTAAACCTTGCTTATCGGCAGGGGCCCGGCTTCCGTGATATTGGCCTGTTTGATGGATACGCTGATTCAAATTTTATCTGCTTTCCGTACGAAACTCAAAGGACGGGGATCTATGCCGCGGGCTGTGTACGGCAGACTCTTACGATGGCGGACTCTGTAGAGGACGCTACAGGCGCGGCGCTAAAGGCAATCCAGTGTGTGGAGTCGGTGAACCGTGGCGTGGCGGTACATCCCAGATCGGGTGATTTGACATATCCCGATTTTTTCTTCCAGAGATGCACACAGTGCAAACGATGCACGGAAGAGTGTCCCTTTGGCGCGCTTGATGATGATGAAAAGGGCACGCCAAAACCGAATCCGGCACGGTGCCGAAGATGCGGTACCTGCATGGGTGCGTGTCCGGAACGAATTATCGGCTTTGCTGATTATAATATTGATATGATAGGCTCGATGATTAAGGCGATCGAAGTCCCGACTGAAGATGACTACGATCCGGTGCCGCCCAGGGTGGTTGTGCTTGTGTGTGAAAATGATGCCTACCCTGCTATTGATATGGCAGGCATGAATCGCCTTAAGTATTCGCCCTATGTCCGGTTTATACCGGTAAGGTGTCTGGGATCGGTCAACACCGTGTGGATTAAGGATGCCTTGTCGAGCGGTCTTGATGGTGTCCTCCTGTTGGGATGCCAATACGGCGATGACTATCAGTGCCACTTTGTCAAAGGGAGCGAGCTCTGTAATCGTAGAATGGAGAACGTTGCTGAAACCCTGAAGAGTCTGGCTCTCGAGTCTGAAAGGGTCGAACTTCAGCAGGTTGCCATAACAGATTATGACAAGGTCCCTGAGATAATAAATAAATTTATGGAAACAATAGATGAGGTTGGTCCTAATCCGTTCAAGGGTTTCTAAGGAGGTATGAATATGGCGGCAGAGTCTGCAAAAACAGTGACAATAGTGGATCCTGATCTTGACTTTATAAAAAAGCTGAAAGAGGCAGGAGGGGATACCCTGAAAAAGTGTATGCAGTGCGCTAATTGTTCGGTGGCATGCCCCTTGTCTCCTGATTCCAAACCGTTCCCGAGGAAAGAGATGATATGGGCAGGATGGGGCTTGAGAGACAAGCTGGCCGCAAATTCCGATGTTTGGATGTGCCATCAATGCAATGACTGTTCCCTTTACTGTCCCAGGGGGGCAAAGCCGGGGGACGTCTTGGCGGCAATCAGGAACATGGCTATCAGGGATAACGCGTTTCCGAAGTTCCTCGGTAATATAGTGGCGGAGAAAAAATATTTACCTTTACTATTTATAGTGCCGGCGGTATTATTTTTCCTTATCCTGAGCGCTACGGGCCATCTTAAGATCCCGTCAGGAGAGGTAATTTACTCCAAGTTGCTTCCTATCATGTACGTGGATAGTGTGTTTGTGCCAACTGCTTTCCTGATGGCATTTTTTGCCTATAAAGGGATCATGAACTTCTGGAAGGCGCTTGTAGAAGCCGATGCCAAGCAGGGGACAAAGCGATACCTTACACCACCGCTTCCCCAATTCGTTAAGATGTACGTATTACCTGTCGTGTCTGATATCTTGACACACGTTAGATTCCAAAAGTGTGGCGCGAACAAAGAGCGGTTTACTGCTCACCTGGGCGTATTCTATGGATTTGTAGGTCTGTTCATTGTAACCAATGTCGTGATGGTCGGACACTATATCTTCCATATGGATACTCCCTTTTCGATGGTAGGCCCCGTAAAGCTCCTTGCAAACTTCAGCGCGATTATCCTGTTCATTGGAATGACCTTAATCATTCGTAGCCGTTTGGCCGGCGCCGATGATCCAAAGGCGAGCGGAAGCAGCTATTTTGACTGGTCGCTGATCGGGGTCATATATGGAGTTACTGTAACCGGTATCCTGTCAGAGGGTCTACGTTTGGCAGACATAGCAGCGCTTGCATACCCGATGTATTTTGCGCATCTGTTATGTGTGTTCTGCCTGTTCATTTATCTGCCGTATTCCAAGTTGTCCCATCTCCTTTACCGGACAACCGCTATGGTATACGCGAAATATACGGGGAGAGACTAACAGCGTATAATTTCCATTAGATAAAAACATATAAAAAGCGAGTCTTCTTGTGCAGGGGACTCGCTTTTTTGTTATGATTTTCAACACCCTACCTCTGAGATTAAATTTCATCGCTTGCAGCCTTTTGCCTTGAAAAGGTATCTTCTATAAACGCTTCCCAGCCCTGACACCGGTTACTTAAAATTTGCGGCAAATCCCCCTGTCCCCCTTTGACAAAGGGGGAACTAAACTTCCCCCTTTTGTAAAAAGGCGACTAAACTTCCCCCTTTTGTAAGGAAGGCAACTCAACTTCCCCCTTTTGTAAAGGGGGACAGAGGGGGATTGACAGTCGAGGCAAAACTCAAGCTCAGGATAGAGAGCCGCCTCCTCAGGTTACTATCCGCTCTTTGAGGGGGCTTTGTGCTCGGGCTTAATAGGATGTGGAGGAGAGAGGAGTAAGGTGCGGGTCTTCTGACACAAATAAAAAGAGGGGTTCTTCAATAACAGAAGAGCCCCTCTTTTTTAATATAAAACTATATATAACAACTATTGGCCGGTTGCGGCGCCGTGCAGCTTAATTTCAACTTTTTCCGTAAGCCCGCTATAGTACTCACGGAGGATTGCAAGGACTTCATCCCGTCCAAAGTGGTCCGGAATCGGAGCTCCTTCCGAAAGACCCTTGCGGAGCATCGTTCCGCTCAGGAGAACGCGGTCGTTCTTGCCGTGCGGACAAGTTCTGAGTGATGCCATGCCGTCACACTTGTGGCAGTAGAAAGTCCAGTCGATCTTCAGAGGAGTGCAGAGCAAACGTTTCCCGGCGTCCGCTGACTGTGGAATCTTGTCAAAGATATCCTGTGCTTCAAACATGCCGTAGAAGTCGCCCACACCTGCGTGATCGCGGCCGATGATCATACGGGATACACCATAGTTCTGACGGAACGTTGCGTGCAGCAGACCTTCTCTCGGGCCGGCATAGCGCATGTCAAGAGGATATCCGCCCTGGAGAACCTTATCTTCCACAAAGTAGCCCTTAACAAGCGCGTCAATGCATTTAACGCGAACTTCGGCAGGGATATCGCCAGGCTTGAGATTTCCGATAAGGGAATGAATGAAAACGCCGTCACATACCTCAACAGCTATCTTGCAAAGGTATTCGTGTGATCTGTGCATGGGGTTCCTGAGCTGCATTGCCGCGATTTCGGTCCACCCTCTTTCTTCAAAGATTCTTCGTGATTCAGCAGGTCTCATATAGATACCTGGATACTTGATGGGATACTCAGCCTCGCTCAAGACCTTGACAGGGCCGGCAAGGTTGAAGTGTTTCTGATCCATAACCATCTGGACTCCAGGATGATCATCGCGTGCGATCTTCCAGAACTCTTCGGCTGTGGCAGTTCCTTCACCCATAAAGACCTTCTCGCACTCGAACTCTTTGTCGGCCAGGGTCATTTCGTACTTTTCGGTGATCTTCATGGTTGCCATGAATTCGCCGGTCTCAGGATCACGAAGAGCAATCTCATCGCCTTCACTGATATTGTCCCCATCCGCCTTTGTGACAGACATGGTAACAGGGATCGGCCAGAAGGTTCCGTCAGACATAGTGAAGTTGTCGCAAACACCTTTCCAGTCGGCCTTTGACATAAAGCCGGCAAGAGGGCTGAATCCGCCGATACCCATCATGATAATGTCACCCTTTTCACGCGGGGAGATATCAACCTTTTTCAGAGTCGCAGCCTTTTTCTTTTCTGCTTCTAATTCGGCTCCTTCAAGCAGGGCGCAGACCAAGCCTTTTCCACCATGAGGTGGGATCAATTTTGACATAACTTTCCTCCTTTAAAATGTTATTATTTTTTCCGAAATTCTATTCGATAATTCTTTGTACAAAAATGCACAAGCCCCTTTTTAATATACCCACTTAGCCTTGTCAAGTTCAAAAGAACCCGTAACACTTTGTAAGGATATACTATTATAAAGAAAGCCACACTGTTAGTACAACAGCGCTGTTTTGTCAAGGATAAAATTCTTGACTTTGGAACGGTTAGTTGTTAAAAAAACAGACTTTTTACGAAGTCATCAAAGTATAGAGAGGAATATCTTATGCCATTGGATGAACAGATTATAACTCGTGCGATTATAGAGCGGTTTACTCAAAAATGGATTGATCATTTGAGCCTGGACGTGGCTATTATCGGGGGAGGACCCTCCGGACTGGTAGCAGCCTATTATTTGGCAAAAGAAGGGAAAAAAGTCGCCCTTTTTGAACGAAAGTTGAGTGTAGGCGGTGGAATGTGGGGCGGCGGCATGATGTTTAACGAGATTGTGGTGCAGGATGAGGGGAAGGATATTCTTGATGAATTCGGTGTTCCTACTGTGCCATATGAAGAAGGATATCATACCGCGGATGCGGTAACCTGTGTTACTACTTTGGCGTCAAAGGCGTGCCTGGCAGGCGCGAAGATCTTTAATCTTATGAGTGTTGAGGATGTTATTGTCCGGAAGATGCAAGATAACGACTCAGTAGGGGTTTTCGGTTTGGTTATCAATTGGTCCGCGGTGGAGATGGGCGGTCTACATGTTGACCCACTCACTGTTAACGCGCGTTACACTGTTGATGCCACAGGACATGCCACCGAGGTGATGCGAAAGATTGAAGCCAAATCCGGCGCAAGACTTTTGACGGAAACAGGCAAAGTCGTGGGGGAAAAGTCTCTCTGGGCGGAAGTTGCGGAAACCACTACATTAGAGAATGTCCGGGAAGCATTTCCAAACGTATACGTTGCCGGCATGGCCGCCAATGCCACATTCGGCTCCTACCGCATGGGACCAATATTCGGAGGAATGCTCTTGTCAGGGAAGAAGGTTGCGGATATACTGATTAAAAGATTAAAATAAAAATTCATCTAACATTTATCATTTTACATTTTGACATTGACCATTGTTTAAAAGGATGGGTGCCATTTTTAATGACAGATGACAGATGACAGATGACAGTTTCCTATGAAAAGTTCCGTCTATTTTGCTGATCTTCGTGCCACTCCAAAGGATAATCTCCTAAAAAAGCTCTCACAACTGTTGGATGCCGCCGGATTTCAGGATCGGATTAAAAAACGGGACCTGGTGGCCATTAAACTTCATTTTGGTGAAGCAGGCAATACCGCATTTGTCCGTCCCGTATATGTTGCGAGGATTGTCGAAAATGTCAGGAGCAAGGGGGCTTTCCCCTTCCTGACGGATGCGAACACTCTTTATGCCGGAACCCGAAGCGACGCGCCAACCCACCTTACTACAGCTATTCGAAACGGGTTTGCCTATTCTGTCATAAATGCCCCCCTTATTATTGCTGACGGCCTCAGAGGGAAGAACGACGTTGTTGTGCAGATAAATCAAAAACACTTTAAAAAGGTATACATAGCATCTGATATTGCGCATGCCGACAGTCTTATTAGTGTTGCTCATTTTAAGGGGCACGAACTCACCGGATTTGGAGGGACCCTTAAGAATCTCGGGATGGGGTGCGCTTCACGTCGGGGCAAGATGGCGCAACACTCGACAGTATCTCCTAAGGTCACAAGGAAAAAGTGTAAAGGGTGCGGCGCCTGCCAGGAATATTGTTCCCAGGAGGCGATATCGATAAGCGATGACAAGGCCCGTATTGATCCCGAGAAATGTATCGGTTGTGGCGAATGCATTATTGTCTGTCCCAATCAGGCGATTCAGATTCAGTGGAACCAAGAGATTCCAATATTTCAGGAGGGCATGGTCGAGTATGCAACTGGGGTATTGAAGAAGAAAAAGGGTCGGTCGCTTTTTGTTAATTTTGTGGTGCAGGTCTCTCCCGCCTGCGACTGTTATGGGTATAATGATGCTCCTATTGTTCGTGATATCGGTATATTGGCCTCAAACGATCCGGTTGCTATCGATCAGGCTTCTTTTGACCTCGTAAACCGGGAAGACGGAGTAAAAGGCTGCTCCTTGCCCGCAAGCTGCAAACCAGGGGAGGACAAGTTTCGGGCTCTTTACCCGAAGGTAGACGGAACTATTCAGCTTAATTATGCAGAGAAGATTGGACTGGGAAGTCGAGAATATGAGCTTCACATTTTGCGTTCTGGCAAGTGGGAGTAAGGGAAACGCAACTTACATCTCCGACGGCAACACGTCAATCCTGTTAGATGCAGGCCTCTCAGGCATTGAGATAGAACGACGCATGCAATCAAGAGACCTTCGAATGGAAGAGCTTGACGCTATAGTCGTTTCTCATGAGCACACCGATCATATCCAGGGAGTGGGAGTGCTGTCGCGTCGCTATCGACTTCCCGTGCACATAACACGCCCAACTTTTGAAGCAGGGCAAAGACAGCTTGGAAAAATTGAAGAGACTGAGTATTTTGAATGTGGCCGTTCTTTTTATGTGGGGACCCTTGCGATGCATCCCTTTTCAGTCTCTCACGATGCGGCAGACCCTGTAGGTTTTACAATAAAAAACAAAGACACCAAAATAGGAATTGCCACAGACCTTGGTATTGCGACCGGGTTAGTGGAAGAACATCTAAATTCATGCTCACTGTTAGTGCTTGAGGCAAACCATGATTTGCAGATGCTGGAGATCGGGCCATACCCGTGGGAAGTCAAGCAAAGGGTCAGAAGCCGGCTGGGCCATCTCTCCAATGAGCAGTCGGGAGCTTTGCTCTGCAGTCTGCTCCATGAATCTCTCCGGCATGTTATTTTGGCCCATATCAGCGAGACCAATAACGAGCCGGAAAAGGCTTATGATGCGGTCTGTGCAGCGCTCTCAGATGCTTCAGCCGACAACCTGCAATTGACCGTAGCCTGCCAGAAAAGGGCGGGGGAGGTTATTCAACTATGAAATTAATGGTCGAGGCTGCTGAAACGGTCCGTAAGTATAGGACAAAACGGCATTCTTCTGGCATAAGGAGTTTGGAGTATTGGAGTATTGGAGTATTGGAAGAAAGCTATATCCATTACCCCACTACTCCATCACTCCACTACTCCATCACTCCAATTCTCCTATGACCCCATTCCCAAAAGATAACAGCATCCGCGAGCAAGTCCTTGATGTTGCAAAGAGCTATCATGTAGAGGCTCCTGCCGGTTCCGGAAAGACAACTCTTCTTATCAGAAGATATATTCGACTTCTCGGTATTGTTAACCATCCTCATGAAATTCTCGCTCTTACCTTTACCAACAAGGCGGCCGGCGAGATGAAAGAGCGTATAGGGTCTATTTTTAATAAGGCCGTAAAGGGAAAGGGTCCCCCTGGAAATCCCCTAAAAGATGCCCTTGTAGAAGACGCCTGTCGGGCTTTGAAACGTCATGAGAAATGGAAAGACCTTCTCCTCTCCCCGGATGGTCTCCAGGTTATGACATTTCATGGTTTCTGTTACAGTTTGATTTCAAAGGCTCCGTTTGAAGCGGGTGTTTCACCTGGGACTGATATTATGAACGAGGACGAACAGGAACTCCTGTTAGGCGAATCGATCCGCGGGTCTATTCGAGACATTTGGAAGCTCCCAAGGAATGCGGCAGTCCGTGTCTCTCTTGAAAACAGGCTCCTTCGTCTGAACAATCGGATGCCGGCGCTGATACAGGAATTAAAGAGATTAATCAAGGAACGTGATCTATTCAAGGACCTTGTATCGGTGGTGCGTTCCCACCGTAATCTTTCGGGATTGACATCAGCTCTTTCAAAACGCTTGGAATCCCTGACGGAGTCGTTTTTAAAGGAGGCTGCGGAACAGTTTAAAGCTGTTTCTTTGGCCGGGGAATGGGAGGGCTTTAAGGCAGATCTGAGAGCACATGGTGCGTCTAATTCTGATAGGCTTTCTGAGCATTTCCCGGCACCGACTATGTCAAATCTGGGCAACTGGAAGGCATTGGCGGATGTCCTTACCACAAATCAAGGGAAGATGAGGCAAAAGACGGGGCCGTCTACAGGCTTTTATAACGGCTTTTCCGGGAGCTACTGGGGGGGAAAGGTTCGGGAAATCCCGGATGAGGCGGCAAGTGCCCTCCATAGTCTCAAAGATCTGCCTGAACCTGGAATGGCTCCTACGGATATTACAGCGCTTGCCGATCTTGTTATTTTGTTTGCGCATATTGCAGGCGATTATGCAGAGGTTTGCCGCAAGAATAAAATGGTCGATTTTGTGGAACTCGAAGAAGGGGCGCTCAGCATTCTCAATGAAGACCCCCCTACGGATTTACAATTATTTTTAGATCATCGGATAAACCATATCTTGGTAGATGAATTTCAGGACACGAGCCGCAACCAGTGGCTGCTTCTGCGCCGTCTCTGTGCCGGATGGGATCATGGGGATGGCCGGACCATCTTTTTTGTGGGTGACCCGAAACAGTCTATTTATGCGTTTCGTAAGGCGGAGGTCTCCTTGTTTGAGGAGGCAAAAAAAGGGATGCCTCTTCCCGGGCAAGGGAGGCTTTTGATGCATCCTTCTATCTTATCGAGCAACTTCCGGTCAGATCCGTTACTCATTGAGTGGGTGAACGAGTTGTTTGGCCAAACCGTTATGGCAAATCCTGCTGTAGCATACGATGAAGTCCCTTTTCATCCCTCTGTTTATTCCGGCCGGCATGACCATATCCCAGTAGAACAACCCGTTTCTTTGAACCTGTTTCGGGATGACAAAAATGGCGGATTGCCGATAGATGCGGAGGCCGCATGGCTCGCCAACACCGTGGCCCGTATGGAAGCGGAGAGAGAACCGGATACATCCATCGCGATACTCCTTTTTACCCGGAATCGTCTTCCCTACTATCTGGATGCTTTAAAGCAGGCAGGGGTCTCCGTGCGTGTTAAGGAAGGCATAAAGATCGCTGAATATCAGGAGATTAAGTCTCTCAGACAGATTGCGGTAGCCTTGTGCCGGCCCCATGATGACATAGCCTGGGCAGCTCTTCTCAGATCGCCGTGGTTATGGATGGGTGCGGATGTTCTCCTTGAGGTCGGCCTCAAGTCTCCAGTTGACTGGCGGAGCAAGATCGTGGGCGCCGCGCAGTCTCATCCGGAAATAAATCGATTGCTCGACGCCGTAAGATCGGCACGAAGACGGATAGGTCGAGATCCTCTCTGGAAGGTGACCTCTTCGGTTTGGATGGAATTAGACGGCCCGGAAAAAGTTGCGGCTTGTTTTGGAGCAGGGGGTGTGGAAAACTGCCGTCGCTTTTTAGAGATTCTGGAATCAGTAGAACAAGGGATGCCTGAAGAGACACTGGCAAAGCTCGATATCGCGCTTGAAAGACTCTATGCTCCGGATAGGCCGCAAAGCGCTGAGTGCAGGGTCGATTTGATGACCGTGCACGCGGCCAAAGGCTTGGAGTTTGATATAGTGTTTTTGCCGTTTTTGGATTGGCGCCCCCTCGCAAGGGCGGGGCCGTCTCCTCCTTATTTGCTGGAACGACTGCCGGACAAGGATAGACATCCTCTTATCGCCATGGGGCCTGACCGTCGGTCAGCAGAGCCCGAGCCGGCCTATCGACTTTTAAGGGAATTGCAGGAAAAGAGAGAGATAGGCGAAGCAAAACGCCTTTTTTATGTGGGGGTGACCAGAGCAAAAAGGAGAATTTTTATGAGCGGTATTGTTCAACTCACGGGAGAGCGGATCATAGCTCAAAAAAGGAGCATTTTGTCCTGGGTCATGGATCACGAACAATTAGCCGGCGCCTCATTAGATAAAGTGACATCACATCAAAATCGTCTGATGCGGGTAAGGTGCAACCCTGTAATTGAAAAGGAGCAAATGAGCGCCTCCATTCCCCTTCCTCCCCTCCCTGAACCTATCTCTTTTCACCCGGAGCCGATTCCATATCTTGTTGAATCCCCTTCAAGTTTGGCTAATGAAGATTTCGCAAGATCGGCTGAAGATGAATTTTATTCCGGAGATGCAGAGTTTGCTGCCGCCAGGGGGACTATAGCTCATAGGATAATAGAGAGCTTTTGGCGCGATCGTATACTCCCTGATATAGAACAGGTCGCATCCGCATTGGAGAATGAAGGTGTAGACCCTGAAACCGCCTTACTCATGGGGAAAGAAATTTTGCATGAGATATCTCTTTGCCTGGAAGAGTCCTTTTTCAATAAGCTGATGCATACCGGGCATTCTGTTGCTTACAGTGAATGGTCCATTGAAGACTTTAGTTCACCCGACAAGATTCGTTCCGGTACGCTTGATTTTGTTTTTAGAGATGGGAGTCAGTATCTGATTGTTGATTTTAAAACATCTAAACCTGAAGCAGGGGAGACAATAGAGACATTCTTGAGGCGTCAGTCAGACAGTTATAGACCCCAGCTTACCGCCTATCGGGAAATGTTGTCCAGGGTAAAAGAGTGTAGCAGCGACAGGATAACCGTTGGCTTATATTTTACTCGTCTCCAGAGATGGAGTCCAATTTGATGACCCCCAGCTAACCCGTTGCGACAGTATAAATTCCTCTGCTTTTTCTCATTATTTTATTTTGCTTGGTAAGCCTGAAAATAGCGTTCCGCACGGCTTTGTCATCAAAACCACTTTTATCCTTGATTGTGGGAATATCGACACCGTTACGATGCCTTTTTATTATCCCAAGGACTGTGTCGATAGTATTTATCGTTGAGCCGGTAGAGGTTTTTTTCTGTATCTTAGCACGCGTATAATCCGGTCCTTTTAGGGAGATTATGGTTTTTTCCAGCTTATCTATCTTTGCCATGAGCCTGTCGATGTCACGCTTTGTCGGTATCTGATAGGATCGGATGAAAAACCTAACCATTGCATCAAAGCTGTAGCTCTTTGCTTGCCTTTTCATAACCCCCTCCGCTTGTTGGGAGACATTTCGTATGTCTAAAATTGTATAAAAGTTTCTTAATTATTTAAGAATACATTATTATTCAGTCATAGGTCAATATGTTTTTCCTCATAGTTCTTGACAGTTTCGTAAAAAGTCTCTGATGAATTTATCTTAGTCGCGTTGTGCAAAGCTCTCAATATCTTGACACCTGTGTTTCAATGGTTATTTTATGGTGCAGGAGGATAATACCATGCGTTTTGATAAATTAACCTTAAAGTCCCAAGAGTTAATCCAAGAGGCACAGTCTTTGGCATCCCGGTTGGGACATCAGCAGATCGAGTTGGAGCATTTCCTTCGGGTGATGCTTGATCAGACTGAAGGGATTACAAGATCTATACTTCGTAAGTTGGGCGCTTCTCCGGAGACCATTGAAAATGAGACCAAGGCTTCTTTAGAGAGAAAGCCCAAGGTGAGTGGTGCGGGAGAGACATATCTGTCTGCAGAAGCCAGGAGTATGTTTGACAAGGCCTTTGCAGAGGCATCTAACATGAAGGATGAATATGTCAGTATTGAGCATATCCTGATCGCCATCACAGAAATGAAAGATTGCGACGCTGCCCGGATATTGGCCCGTCATGGTGTGACCCGGGATGCGATTTTAAAGGTTCTGGTCGATATACGGGGGACGCAAAGGATTACCGACCCTAACCCGGAGGATAAGTACCAGGCTTTGGACAGATATAGCCGCGATCTTACAGAGCTTGCCAGGTCAGGCAAGCTTGATCCCGTAATAGGAAGAGATGACGAGATACGTCGGATCGCACAGGTACTTTCCCGCCGTACAAAAAACAATCCTGTGCTGATAGGGAAACCCGGAGTTGGAAAGACCGCGATCGTGGAGGGGCTTGCCCAGAGGATTGTCGGCGGCGACATTCCAGAAACCTTGAAAGACAGGCGCATTCTGACACTCGATATGGGGGCGTTGATAGCAGGCGCGAAATATCGAGGTGAATTTGAGGATAGGCTGAAGGCGGTGTTAAAAGAGGTTGAGAGCGCATCCGGCGAGATTATATTGTTTATTGATGAAATGCATACATTGGTGGGCGCCGGCGCCGCTGAAGGCGCGATTGATGCCTCCAACATGTTAAAGCCCGGTTTGGCCCGGGGGACGCTCCGGTGTGTGGGCGCTACTACCACAGGCGAGTATCGTAAGTACATTGAGAAAGACCCCGCGCTGGAACGAAGATTTCAGCCGGTACTTGTAGAAGAACCGAGTGTTGAAGATACGATATCGATTCTAAGAGGGCTTAAAGAGCGATACGAAGTCTATCATGGAGTACGGATTAAAGACTCAGCGGTCGTGGCGGCTGCCGCTCTTTCCCACCGTTACTTGCCGGATCGGTTTTTGCCCGACAAGGCAATCGACCTTATTGATGAGGCTGCCTCGAAATTGAGGATCGAGATTGATAGTATGCCCGCTGAGATCGACGAAGTGGAGCGGAAAGTTATTCAGATGGAAATCGAACGTGAGGCGCTTAGAAAGGAAAGCGACAGCGATTCCAAGAAGCGTCTTGCGAGACTGGAACAGGAACTGGCGGATCTGAAGGAGAAAAGCGCCGAAATGAAGGCCCACTGGCAAAATGAAAAGTCGATTATTCAGGAGATTAGAAAGGTCAAGGAGGAGATCGAGCAGACAAGTATACAGGAGCAGCAAGCAACAAGGGCCGGTGATTTGGCAAGGGCCGCGGAACTCCGATATGGCGTAGCCGGCGAGTTGCAAAAACGATTTGCTGAAACCCAGGAGCGTTTGAAGGAGCTTCAATCCGACAGAAAGATGCTTAATGAAGAGGTGGGCCGTGATGATATTGCGGAGGTAATTTCCGGCTGGACGGGGATTCCTGTTTCCCGGATGATGGAGGGGGAGCGGGAAAAATTGATCAGGATGGAAAGTCGTCTGCAAAAGCGTGTAATTGGACAATCTGACGCGATTACAGCGGTCTCCAACGCGGTCCGGCGCGCCCGGTCCGGGTTGCAGGATCCAAATCGTCCGATCGGGTCTTTTATCTTTATGGGACCCACGGGTGTGGGGAAGACCGAGCTGACAAAGGCCTTGGCCGAATTTATCTTTGACGATGAACAGGCCATGGTTCGGCTCGATATGTCGGAATATATGGAAAAACACTCCGTTGCCCGATTGATAGGCGCTCCTCCCGGATATGTGGGTTATGAAGAGGGAGGTTATCTTACTGAAGCGATAAGAAGACGTCCTTATTCCGTGGTTCTATTTGACGAAATAGAAAAGGCACACCCGGAGGTGTTCAATTCTCTTCTACAGATATTAGATGACGGGAGAATGACGGACGGACACGGGAGAACGGCAGATTTTAAAAATACGATCATTATTATGACTTCCAACGTGGGGAGTCAATGGATCCAGGAACTTGGCGCCGACCAACGGGAAGAGATGGAAAGACGTATTATGGAGGCATTGCATGCTCGTTTTAAACCGGAATTTTTGAATAGGATTGATGACATAATTGTTTTCCATAATCTTGACGCCGAACAGATTAAATCGATTGTGGATATTCAGATTGACAGACTCCGCAAGCGCCTTGAGAGTCAACATATCTTTTTGAACCTTACGGCTGCGGCAAAAGAATTCTTGGCCCGCGAAGGATATGATCCTCTTTATGGCGCCCGTCCTTTGAAAAGGGCTATTCAGAAACATCTTGAAAATGGTTTGTCGATAGAGATCCTTAAGGGACATTTCCCGGAAGGGAGTACGGTGTCGGCGGATGTCGAGGACGGGAAAATTGTTTTTAAGAGATCGTAAACGAACGTATAATTTTCCCCTTGCATTCCCATAAATAATGTAATATGAGCGCCATCAAGATGACCCATTTTTTTGCATGTAAAATTTATCAACAGCCCAGTAAGCAGAGGAGAAAACCATGCAAGATGCCGTTATGTGCGCACATCAATCGGTAAGGCCTCCTAATCCGGAGATACTTAGTGAACAGGATGACGAACCTCCAAGTTGTATGGCTACGGCCAAAAAGATCAACACTCAACCCGACATTATTTCAAATCCAATATCACCACTCCTAAGAGTCGTAACCGCTGGAAGGCGCATTCCGCGAACCAGCCAGCAAACTCTCCTTTTTCGTCGTAAACAC
>JBDRFJ010000061.1:0-18373 GCA_043818915.1 Pseudomonadota bacterium
CGGCAGTTCAACACGGACGCCGATATCCACGGGGTTGGACTTGGTTTTAAGACCCAGGGACTCCGCCTCCTTCTTCATCCAGCTTGCCCCTGATCGGCCTGGAGCGGCCACAACAAACTGACTGGTAATGGTCTGCCCGTCAGCCAGTCTTACCCCGCGAGCCCGGCCATTTTCTGACAAAAGGTTTTGGACCCGGCAACCGGTGCGCACTTCGACTCGACCCGCAAGGGAGTCTCTCAGACGGTCCAGGACAACTCGGCAGTTTTCGGTTCCGATGTGTCTGATACGCGAGGGAATCAACTCAAGCTCGGCAACGCGGGCACGGCGGGCAAAAGCTTCCAATTCTGGAGACATCTCACCATAGACATGGCCCGGCGCTCCATAAGCGACATAAATTCCATCAGCCTTGCTGAGAAGCTGGTAAAGAGACTTTTGGTCAATAAATTCCCCCAGGAATCCGCCTACGTCAGGGGAAAGAGTCAACTTGCCGTCGCTGTACGCGCCGGCTCCGCCCCAACCGCAGAGCATGTCTTCAGAGTTCCGGCGGCTGCGCCGGCTCAGCTCCCTCCCTTGCTCCAGCAAGAGAACAGACTCAATGCCAAGTTCCGCCAGGGATAGCGCCGCGAAGATACCGGCAGGCCCTGCGCCAACAATGATCACTTCGTAGTCCATAGATTCACCTCTGAACAATACCTGTGTTATGATAGCTGTAGAAATAATGACATTATTTGCATAATATCAGCCTGATGTTCAACATCATTACAGGCAATATTAGCAGCTTGGCTTGGCCCGACCCAATATGCCCGACCACTTGCTATGCACGTCCCGTACATAGTGCCGGTTTGCCTTCGGCATCTCAGCTCCTTTTTCTTAGGTGCCTCATTTTGAGCCACAAATGGTGCTTTTAAGACCCAAATCCGGGCAGATTTTTAGCATGTTCTATTTAAATTCAAAAGCTTAATTTGGTCCGACCCGAGAAGGGCGTATCCTCTCTCATTACGTCCACAATGCGCTGATAGGGACAGCCATAAATTGGTCCCCAAAAGGCAATACATGATCTCCATCATAGAGTACAACTCCGGTTAAAAATCGCGTTCCCGTTATGGTTTTAAAACGTCTTAACCCCTTAAAATCGCTGCCTCGCACGGTACTTGCCGCCTTAATCTCAATCCCGGCCAGCCGACCGGCTTCATCCTCGATAATTAAATCAACCTCATACTGATCTTTATCCCGAAAATGAAAGAGTGTCAGCTCTGATTCGTGCCAACTTGCCTGCTTACGCAACTCGTTATACACGAAGGTTTCCAACAAGTGCCCCAACGAGGCTATGTTGCGTTGCAATTGCATTTCGGTTATTTTCAACAAAGCCGCGGCAAGACCGGTATCCGTCAAGTGGACTTTTGGTGTTTTTACAAGTCTTTTAGAACGATTGCTGAACCAGGGCGGCAAAAACTCCACCAGAAAAATCCGGCGTAACAGGCTGACATAACCGTCAATGGTCGGACGACTCAATTGGAAAGCCGTGGCAAATCCGCTGATATTCACAAGCTGGGCACTTTGGCCGGCCACCAGAGAAAGCAGTTTGGGGATGGCGTCGATTTGGCTGATTCGAGCAACATCACGGATATCCCGCAAGGTTAGGGTATCAATATAGTTGCTGTACCAGTTTCTTCGGCGCTTTTCAGAAGTCCGCTTTTGAGGCTCGGGGAACCCCCCACGAACGATTCTGCTAACTAAAGAATCACCGAGTCTCCCGGCTTTAGGTGCGTCGACATCACCGGCAAGCAAGTTTTGGAGAAAGGTTGGTCTGTTCTCCTCGATTTCACATTGGGCCAGCGGAAAAAGGTTCAATATTTCGATACGGCCCGCCAAGGAGTCGGACAGCTTAGGCAGTAGCATAACATTTGCCGACCCGGTGAGCAAAAACCGACCGGGTTTCCGGTCTCGGTCGATGCATTGCTTCAGACAAACAAAAAGTTCGGGCACACGCTGTACTTCATCGAGAATGACCTGTCTGGGAAGGCGTTCTGCAAACCCCACCGGATCATGCTGAACTGCCGCCAGCATATTTTGATCATCAAAGGTTATATAGTCATAATCGCTGCATGCCTGTCGGGCTAATGTGGTTTTCCCGCACTGCCGAGGCCCATGTATAAGAACTGCCGGGGTGTCGGCAAGGGCTTCGTAAAGCTTGGAAGCAATAAAGCGAGGATAAAGAGTACCTTGGGGCATAATACAAAAACAACTACACCATGTTCCAGCTAATTGCAAGAAAAAATATCGGCCAATCGAAAGTTTCTTCTTCGTCTATTTGAAAGGATAGCCCCCGTCTAATCGAAAAAGAAATAGGACTCATACTCTATAGTTTTTTTGTAACCTATTGATTTGTAAAAATAACCCTATGAGCTCCTATTTTCTGTACATACTATTCCCCCGTGTCAAAGTATATTCTATGTGTCGTAATTCCTAGATTGGATGAACTTCAGCGCATCTATTATATTATAGTTAGTGTCTGTCCAGCGAAGCTGGGCAGACCTATCGTCGTGCCTGATTCAGAATAGAGAGTGTTTTCTGCAGAATATGTTTTTTGACAACCTTTGATTTGTAAATTTCAAATCTGCTCAGCTGCCATCTTGAGAAATCGCAGATAGGGTGGTTGCTCCAGATAATCGATGCGCTCTTTTTAAGGGCATGATTTTGACCCCAAAATCCCATCCTAAGCCCTAAAATTGCGGACGATTTTGCAGGATTATTAAGTGAGTTTGCGTAGTTGTCGTGGCCCGACCCCGACATCATCTAAGGTTCTTATCAGGCCTCGTAAATAATCCTGGCAAGATATGCAACGCATTGTCATATCTACGCAATTTGTTGCACAATCGTGAATCACTGGTGCACATATTTATTGCGCCGGCTTTTTAAGGCCTTCTAACCATTTGAAATCATAAGGATTAGCGATAGTCGAATCAACTGGCACAGAGTTTGCTCTGTATTGGGAGTGTCTGCGGACGGTAGGGACAGTTTCAAGATTGTTGTGAAACCATCTCGGCAGTAGGCCTTTTCCTTATTTTTTTGACGCGGCATCATTTGCATAAAAATTGTCCGTAGTGCTTAGATCAGGCTATCCGGGTTAGTTCCTCATAATATGGAGGTGTGAAAATGACTAAGACAGTAAAGGGATTTATGGAAGGGCTAATAGTCTTGGCGTTGGTCGGGCTGACAACAACTGCGTGGGCCGGTCTCATGTTCGACCTCCAAGGGGTAAAGGATTCGAATCTAACGGCACACGTGGAGTTCGAGTATGCCCCTACTATAGGGGCGCTTAGTATTGACATCACGAATACTTCACCTACTCCGTCACACTGCTACCCCACGACATATGACCCCCGATTGACGGCATTTGCATTTAATATTCCTGATGAGGTCACGGGCGTCTCAAGCTTTAGTGGCCCGAGCGGCTGGGATGATAAATTCGATGCAAACAGTATTAACACGCCTGGAAAATTTGGGTTTTTCGATTTGGGTGGTATAACCGGGCCGAATTTTAACGGTGGCGATCCCAACGACGGAATCCCTGCGAGTTCAACGTTCAGCTTTGAATGCAAACTGATGGGATCAGGCTTAGGTGACCTTGATGAATGGAGTTTCCTGGGATTGGTTTCTGACGATCCTAAAAACAAAGAGGATGAACAGTACTTTATTGCTCGTTTCCAGCGAACAGGGTGCTGTGGCAAAGGTAGTGATGTGGCTATTCCTACCGGTAACCCAGTTCCCGAACCAACTACCATGCTTCTACTCGGAACCGGGTTAATCGTTATCGGAGGATTAAAGAAGAAGTTCAAGAAGTAAATCGAGATTCATTTGTCAAAACAACAAGGGCTTACGGCTTAACTATCGCCGTAGGCCCTTTGCTTTTCCCGGCACCAATCACCAAATTTGCTCGGGGTTCCACCAACCCGTTTGTCCGGCCCTTGCTCTAAAATGTTACGCCAATTATTAAAGGTACCAGAATGGTCGGGTCTTCATTCTTGACAAAATCTTCTGGAGAGTGGAGAATTGATCCCATTTGCAAGATTGATGATTATGCCTGAATCCGATCTTGGCGTTAAATGTGCTGAGGCTATCCACTTTCGTTGAAAACTATCCAACTACAAATTGAAAGAGACTTCCAATGAGTAACGAACCAGAAAAAATTATTTATACAATGACAAGAGTCAGCAAGGCATACCAGAACAAACCTGTGCTAAAAGACATATCCCTTTCCTATTTTCTTGGTGCCAAAATTGGCGTCTTAGGATTAAATGCCTCAGGGAAAAGTTCTCTTTTACGTATTATGGCAGGTGTTGATCAGGAACATGACGGAAAAGCCGTACTTTCCCCGGGATACACTTTAGGGTTTCTTGAGCAGGAACCTTTGCTTGATTCAGCTAAAACCGTAAAAGCTGTAGTTGAAGAAGGCCTGCTGGAGGTTGTAGAACTTGTTGAGGAATACAATAAAATCAGTGAAAAATTTGCTGAGCCCATGTCTGACGATGAAATGAATCAACTTATTGAGCGCCAGGGCGAATTGCAGGAAAAAATCGATCATCTTGATGCCTGGGATATTGACGCGCGTTTAGAAATGGCAATGGATGCGCTGCGCTGCCCTCCGGGAGATACTCCAATTAATGTTATTTCCGGTGGTGAAAAAAGACGTGTGGCACTATGCAGGCTTTTATTGCAGAAGCCGGATATCCTGCTGTTGGATGAACCGACAAATCATCTGGATGCCGAAACTATCGCCTGGCTCGAACATCATCTTCAGCAGTATAAAGGTACGGTGATTGCCGTCACGCATGATCGTTATTTTTTGGATAACGTAGCGGGTTGGATTTTAGAGCTCGATCGAGGAAACGGCATCCCGTGGAAAGGCAACTATTCTTCATGGCTTGAACAGAAACAATTACAGCTTAAGCGGGAAGAAAAATCAGAATCAAACCGGCAGAAGACCTTGAAGCGGGAATTGGAATGGATCAACATGTCACCAAAAGGCCGCCAGGCAAAGGGAAAGGCGCGCATTAATGCTTATGAAACACTCTTAAGCCAGAATTATGAAAAAGGGGCCAAAGATTTTGAAATATATATTCCACCAGGACCACGTCTTGGAAAGATAGTTATTCAAGCAGAAAATCTGAGCAAAGCATATGGCGATCGTCTTCTCTTTGAGGGAATGACATTTGCTTTACCTGCGGGAGGTATTGTCGGCGTTGTCGGTCCTAACGGCGCAGGCAAAACAACACTCTTTAAAATTATAACCGGTTTGGAAAAACCTGATTCCGGGATCATTAACATCGGGGACACTGTTAAACTCGCTTGCGTTGATCAGGAACGCGATATTCTTAAACCCGACAAGACAATATGGGAAGTGATTTCCGGGGGTAGGGATATGGTTGAGCTTGGGAAAATAGAAGTGAACTCAAGGGCCTATGTCGCCCGTTTTAATTTCTCGGGATCAGACCAGCAGAAAAAAGTAAACATGATTTCAGGCGGCGAGCGTAATAGAGTCCATCTTGCGTGTATGCTCAAAGAGGGCGCCAATGTGTTGCTTTTAGACGAACCTACAAATGATCTTGATGTAAATACAATGCGCGCCCTTGAAGAAGCGTTGGAACATTTTGGAGGCTGCGCGGTTGTTATCACTCATGATCGCTGGTTTCTCGATCGCGTCGCCACCCATATTCTTGCTTTTGAGGGAAACAGTACTGTCATGTGGTTTGAAGGCAATTATTCAGATTATGAAGCGGACAGAAAAAAGAGGCTTGGAAAGGCCGCTGAACAGCCCCATCGGATCAAATACAGACATTTGACAAGAAGATAATGTGTGAATTCTGTACCAAACATGGAGACGGGTATTGATATCCTGTCCTTTGTCAATATATCAATACCCGTACCCAATCATCCTCAAAGCATGATTTTGACCCTAAAAATGCGGGCAATTTTGCAGGATTATCAAGTGAGCCCGGGTTGTTATCGTGGCCCGACCCCGACATCCATATCGGGGCAAAGACAGGCAAAAGGAATTCCAATGATTTTTTCGTCATACAGGCGTGGAGTTTCATCGTTGTTTATGACAATTCCGAGCCTGCACCCTCTTTCTCTGACAAAATCTTTTAATCCCCTTAGCTGTCCTGATGGCACTGTCTGGGCATATTTAATCTCAATCGGGATCAGGCCAAAATCGCCTTCCAATATCAGATCAACCTCAGCTCCGCCGCTGGTGCGATAATAATAATAATCAAACCCTGTGCCGAGGCAGTTGAGTCCACGGATTATTTCTTCAATGACCATGCCTTCCCATGATCGCCCCATGCCTGGATGCGCCAATAAGCTGTCCATATCGGGAATACGCAACAAGTAATGCAACAGGCCGCTGTCACGCAGGTATCCTTTGGGATGTTTTACAACCCTTTTTAGTGCGTTTTGGGTATAGGCTGGAATATTTCTCCACAAAAAAGTTCCATGGGCGATTTCAAAATAATCGCGCGCTGTGGGTTGAGACACCCCGAGGGAACGCGCTACATTTGCATAGTTGACCACATCACCGGAAATTCCGGCAAGAAACCGGACAAACATACGGAATCTGTTTTCATCGATACCGGGGAAAAGCCTTGCCACATCACGATAAAAATATGTTCCGACATATTGATTCATCCACAGGGAATGAAACCGCTTACTGTTTTTTATCCATGGCTCCGGATATCCACCCCTGAACCAAAAATCATGAATATTTTTTACTTTTGCGCCTGGTTTCAAATTCTCGATAAAGTCTTTAGCAGAAGCTCGCCGGGTTAGAAGCCGATAGAATAAAGGCGACATATTTTCGGTAACTTCGGCAAAAGAAAATGGCGATATTTCAATGATTCCGATACGACCGGCAAGACTCTCGGAAACGGATCGCACCAGTTTTGGTGAGCTGGACCCTGTAATCACGTATCTGCCGGCTAATTGTCGATCTCTATCAATTGCCACACGCAGTGCAGGAAACAGCTCCGGCAGCATCTGCGCTTCATCAATTGCCACCTTTTCAGAATTCAAACGAAAAAAAAGGTCGATATCCTGTGAAATAATTTGAAAATCACTCTGCTTTTCCAGGTCGAAAATTTTCCATTCCCTGGGCAGACATTCAAGGAACGTAGTTTTACCGCATTGTCGTGAGCCGATAATTGATACGCATGGGAAAAAGCCGAGATATTCTTCTAATAGTTTTTCATATGCTCGTTTCATACCTTGCAAAATAAAACAATGGGTTTGAAAATGCAAGCTTATTTTTCGGTTGACAGTTTCAATCCTTGTTTTAATGGAATCTGCTCTTCAATCATGGGTCAACAGTGACCCCATGCACATGGGCATGATTTTGACAATGCTATTTTAAGCCAAAAATTGCGGACGATTTTGCAGGATTATCATGTGAACTTGGGTAGTTATCGTGGCCCGACCCCGACATTTTATATTCTATTTAAATTCAAAAGCTTAATTTGGCCCGACCCGAGAAGGAGGCCATATTGTAATTTTAAAATACCTTTACATGAAATTTAAATATTGCTAATTGTTCCTCACACGACACCATGCTGTGGACCAAAAATGACAAATGAAGATATGACTCCGCGCCACAAAAAAAAGCATTCTATCCAATCGAAGCGCACGAAAGACGATTTCGAACACGTCCTCAACAAAGCTTCTTTGGCCTACAACGAAGGCAGGCTTGCTGAAGCGGAAAAAGGCTATCTGGAAGTATTGAGAAGAAAGCCTGATTGGGGAGAGGCGCTGAATGCGCTTGGATCGGTATTCCTGGACCAGTCCCGGCCGGATAAGGCCAGGAAAGTTTTTGAAAAAGCAGCCAACCTCAGACCTCCCCATCTTGCGGCATGCTATAACCTGGGCAGGCTCAAGCAGATAGAGAACGATCACAAGGGTGCCATAGGCATTTACAAGGCCATGTTGGAACAGCAGCCTGGCATTGGTGAAGCATGGAATAATTTGGGTGTCGCGTACAGGGAAACCGGGGACCCGGATGAAGTCATATCATGCTTTCAAAGGGCAGTGGAGTTCGCTCCTTACATGGCAGAGGCATGGAACAACCTTGGCGTGGCACAGGACGAGTTTAATATGATTGAAAAAGCTGCAAAGTCATACAGAAAGGCCATTGAGATACGGCCGGATTATGCGTCCGCCCACTTCAACCTTGGGATTTCCCTTCAAAAGCTCAAACGATTCAAGGAAGCCGAGGAACATTACAACAAGGTGCTTGAGACCAAGCCGGATGACGAGGCGGCAAGATTCATGCTCCAAAGCCTGGGGAAATTGGCACCCCCTGATGCCGCCCCGGTGGAACACGTGCGCAGGATCTTTGACGGGTGTGCCGGCACTTTTGAAAGGATCCTGGTTAAAGACCTGGAATACAAGACCCCTGAACTCCTGTTTGACCTTGTGCGCCCATATCTGACTGAAGGAATGAATGTTCTGGACCTTGGCTGTGGCACCGGTCTGGGCGCACAACTCTATCGGCCGTTTGCGAAAACATTGACAGGCGTCGATGTATCGTCGAAGATGCTCGAAAAGGCCGCAGAGAAGAAAATCTACAACCGGCTCGAGGTTTTTGACATACTTCAAGACTGGGGCTTTCCCCAAAAATTTGATCTGATATATAGCTCTGACGTCTTTGTATATTTCGGGAATCTGGATACGATCATCAGATCCGCATCTTCATATCTTGTTTACGGAGGGATAATTGCATTTTCAGTGGAAAGACTGGAAGGCAACAGCATGGAGTACCGACTCTTTCCCAGTGGTCGCTACGCACACTCACGGACATATATTCAAAATTGCCTAAGGCGACATGGATTACAACTAATCGAGGAAACCAAAGCAGATATTAGGAAGCAGTCAGGAAATCAGGTCAAGGGATTAGTAATTGTAGCAAAAAAAGAGGCGCGCGGGGTCGCTTCTTGAAGGACGCTGGGAACGTCCGTCCCGGTTGCCCTCCTGGCAGATTGTGGCTTAGACCATCATTCCACCTCGACTATCTCTTCAAGCTCGGCAATCAGCGGCGGGAGGTCTTCAATCACCGTTTTCCAGACGACAGCAAGGTCAATGTCGAAATAACCATGGATGAGACGATTTCTCATGCCGATTATATTCCGCCAGGGGATTTGCGGAAAATCTCTAACGCATTTCTCTGAAACGTGAGCCGCTGCCTCACCCACAATTTCAATAGACTTAACAAGAGATAGCACCAATTGTCGATCCGTGTCGAGGGAACTTCTGGTTTTGTTCTGAACAAATGACACCGCTTCTTTTGCCGCGTCCAACATATGGCGCAAACGGACAACATCATCCTTCTGCATATTGCACCTCCGCCGCGTTAAGCACCTCCTGCCTGAAATACCGGCTCAGGTCCTGAGCCGTCCTTATATCTACCTTACGTCCCATGATCTCGCTCAGCTCAAATTCCATACCGGCCAACCGGATAAGTCCGGGTATGTGGTCCGGATCAAATTCAACGAGCACATCAACATCGCTGTCCGGCCCGAAATCTTCGCGCAACACAGAGCCAAAAAACGACAACCTTCGAATATGGTTTCGCCTACAGAATCCGGCGATCTTTTGTCTGGGGACATCAACATGTATTTTATCCATCACTCCACCTCTGTAATCTTGAGACTCTCTATCCCCCGGTCGACCGTGCGGGTTGCTCATCACTCTTGAAGTTAATATTACCTAATCGTCAAAAAGAATCAATGTATTTTAAATGTGAAGGGCACCCCCAAATTAAATGGAAAGCTTAAGATTCTTGGAGTGATAATTCAATTTTGCCGTGTATATTTGAATTATAACTCCTTTTTTACACTTTTCTCAAAAGCATGATTTGAGCTTTGCACAATGCTATTCCAAGGTCTGAAATGGCGAGTGATTTTGCGGGATTATCAGGTGGGTTTGAGTAGTTGTCGTGGCCCGACCCCGACATCCCAATAAGTCACCTTAGTCAACAACGTTCCCCGAGTGTCCCCCCGTACCACGCTGCCTCCTTGCAAGAGCCAAGAGCAGACATGCCGTCTCGATTTTTGCCCGTTGTTGTCAAGAGGAAAGATTTTACCCCGAATTACCTTTCTTGACCCCATTTCTCATATATGATATGCGACACAGTATTTGCGTTTGAAATTATTGATAATAAGGTGAATATCTTGGGCAAAAGAAAACTGACGCCTGGTTACATTATTTTTTACATTCTGTTTTTGCCTGACACATGGCGAGTTCTAATCGGAATCATTGCCTCTTATTTAATAGTTCCTGCCATCGCGTCGTCGGAAATGCATTATACCGGCAGGGTGATGTTCTATATAATGCTCGCTTGCATTGGATACGCCGCCTCCGCTGTACCTTCCCGCTGGATTACCCAAGGTTTGAAGAAATGGATTTTGCCTAATACATAAGAACTTGTCACAATCTTATGAAGAACCGGTCACTATGAATGGGATTTGGCGGTCACTTTGGGTGGGATTATGCGCAAGAATAGGCGGATTTTGCAGGATTATCATGTGAGCCCGGGTAGTTATCGTGGTCCGACCCCGACGTCCCAATAAGTCACCTTAGTCAACAATGTTCCCCGAGTGTTCCCATATTTTCTAACAAAAGAATTCAAATGTCCAAATGTCACGGACGTCCCGGACTTTCCAAATGTCACGGACGTCCCGGACTTTCCTCGGACTTTCCCCTCGTGACGGCCTTCTGCTTTCCTTGCGGTACGCAAGAGCCAAGAGCAGGCTTGACCCATTTGAAGTTTATTTACCCAAAACTGCCTTGAGCAAAAACGGGTAGGTTGAGTGAGAACCACAATCCAATCCCGAACACGATATGCAGGACGAGCTGTTCAGCCCAGGCGAATCGGCTTCCTTTTCTTCCCAGCACTCCCTGGCCGGCTACAGGGAGTGCGACAAACAGCATAGAAATCCAGAGAACGGCGACGTAAGGATAGAGAATCCATACTGACCGGGGATTCCATTTGAGGAAATGTGTTCCGCTCATGTAGATAGCCCCGAAGGCAGTGCTCGTCATCAAGTGGACGGGGATTCCGAAAAGGTATGTATGTATTGTACCGGCACGTCGTTTCATGAAGCGTGTCACAAATGATCCGTCGATAATGAGGATGCTCGACTTGAAAATACCTAACCGGTAAAACGCCTCAGAAACCGCGCCCATTAAGATGCCCCCAACGAGGCCTGCCAGAATCCATCGCAATACTACCATTGCGACACCTCCGTCAGTAAGTCGATTCTATCGTATAACCTTTTTTCAAAGCCAACAGTGTCCCTTATGCTTCCCTTGCGGTAATCAAGGGTCAAGAGCAGACTTAACCCCTCTACTTTCAGTCATCCTATGATCTTTCCCTCCCACAAATCACTCAGGAATTTCCTATACGGCATTATTCGTACCTTCCCATGCACTCTCTCTTGTTTCTCATTGCATATAATCAAAGCCTTCCGTGGCGAATAGTCCTCTACGAAGGCAATCAGGGAGCGCGCGTCTTTTTGGTCAACACGAGTTGCGCTCTTTACTTCGATGGCCACCTCGCCCCCACCCAGCACAAAGTCGACTTCAAGTCCTGATTTTGTCCTCCAGAAATTGATTTCATAATCGAGTTCATTGTATGAAGCGTGAGCCATTATTTCCATTAAGATGAAATGCTCGAATGCCTTGCCGAACAATTCGCCTTTTTTTTCCTCCAGATGTCGCTTTGTTATGGCACCGGCTACACCCACATCAAACAAATAGAACTTTCCTGCCCTGCTGATGACCTGCCGTCCCTGTCTCTTTTTGAAAGGCTCCACCATTGTTCCCAAGAGCGTATCCACAAGGATCTGGTAGTACTCTTTTACGGTCTTGGAATCGACTCCGCAATCCCGCGCTATGTTAGAGTAATTGGTCAACTCGCCGTGAGAGTATCCCATGGCATCAAAAAACCTGGAGAAGGCGGGAATATTTCGAGTCAGCCCCTCGTCAAAAACCTCTTCTTTCAAGTAATCGCGCGTATAGGCCCTCAAAGATTTCCTGTAATCCTCCTGCAAATAGTGCATCGGAACCATACCGCGATTTAAGATCGTCAAGAGGTTCGGGGACACCAGTTCAGGCGTGACAAGCGGGAACATTTCATAACGCCACGCACGGCCTCCCAGCAGGTTTGCCTTTCCCCGCTTTAGTTTCCGCGCACTTGATCCGCATAGTATGAAGCGCAGCCCCCTGTTTTCGATCAGCCAGTGCACTTCGTCCAGAATTTGAGGGACCTTCTGCACCTCATCCAATATTACCGGATGACTCAAGGCCTCGTCATCCTTTGCCAGCAACTGTTCCCGCAACAAAGAAGGTCTTTTGGAAAATTCAAGGAAGAGGTCGGTCTGAAGAAAATCATACACCAGGCTGTGGGGGAACCGCTCCTTTAGATAGGTCGATTTTCCTGTTTTTCGAGGGCCCCACAAAAACGCAGACTGCCCTGGCGGAAGATCGATAGTGAGTAGGCGTTTGATTTTTTGCATTTTGGGAGCTTCCTCCGATTTAGTTTAACTAAATAGGAGTATATCCCTAAAAAGTACAATTATCAAGAAAAAATAATCGAAAGCGGCTATTCTGGGTAAAAGTTGGCATCTTGATGCGCTTTTCTTAAAAGCATGATTTTGACCCCCAAAATGCCATTCTAAGCTCTGAAATTGCGGGCGATTTTGCAGGATTATCATGTGAGCCCGGGTTGTTATCGTGGTCCGACCCCGACATCCGAATAAGTCACCTTAGTCAACAACGTTCCCCGAGTGTTCCAAACGGCAACTAACGCCAAACAGGCTTAATATTGTGTTCCAGGAAAAACTCTTCTGCCCACTCCTTAATCTTAACGTCACGGAACTCATAATACGCGTTCACTATATCTTTGTTGTCAACCGCTTCCTTCCAACCACCGATAGAGCCCGAATATGCGTCTTGTGCTCGTGTCCATAATTCCTCGTCATCCGTCCACTTAGAGCTGAGAAAGTCACGGAGAATGTGGTGGTGTTCACCGTGATCTCGGCCGGGAATCTCCAAATACTTCTCGGGCGATGCGTCAATCTCCTGTCTAAGAGCAGAATTTTCCTCCGGTTCAATTCCCGCCCACATCCTCGCATCGTCATCCTCTTCAAAGAGCCAAGCAGCCTCTCCCGTTTCGAGAACAAGATACGCGGACTGTGGTTCGATGTCTTGGAAATCCACGTCCCTTTGCAATGCCTCGATAAACATTAACTCGTCAACCTGGACTGTTCGCATAGTCTGAGATCAACCTCTTCTTACTGTTACTGTTTTTCGTCACTTAATGCGCGTAGATCACAAAGGGTATGATTTCATGGATGTTCCATATTTTCTAACAAAAGAATTCAAATGTCCAAATGTCACGGACTTTCCCCCTCGAATTAGTAATTTTGTGAAGATCTCAAGTTAAACTTTGAGTTTTCACATATTAGGTTTAGGTGGGCCGATTCTGATGGAGTTCCTGAGTAGCTGGGAAAAACAGTGATTGCAGCTCAGTTTGATCTTTCAACAGATTAAAAACATGGACATTTTTTACCTGAAACTGTTGATCACCATTATACAAGACAGCACCATCAGCCCGGCAGTTGGATGTCAAACTGCGAAATCGCTCAATCCCCTTGAGAAAACTCTTGGAAAAGGTGGCGGAGGATTTGATTTCCACAGGAAAAAGCTTCCCTTGCTCACGAATGAGCAGGTCCACTTCACTGCCATGAGTATCCCGAAAGAAATAAAGGTCTGGCCGTCTTCCCTGGTTAAGCCTGAATTTCATTATCTCAAGGATAATCAGATTTTCATACAGCCCGCCGCGTAAAGGATCCCGAGCGGCTTGTTCGGCTGTCCTGATGCCTAACAGAAAAGCTGCCAGACCAGTGTCGGTAAAGTAGAGTTTGGGAGATTTGACGATCCGTTTCCTGATATTTTCAAAAAATGGCGATAACTCAAAAACAACATATGATGCCTTCAGCACGCTAATCCAATTCTTTATAGTCGTTGCAGAAACTCCGGTATCATTGGAAAGTGAAGTATAATTGATTACCTGGCCAATCCGCCCTGCCAGGAGAGTTAGAAACTGCTGAAAGCGATTCAAATCCTTAAGGTTTATCAAGGCTCTGACATCGCGTTCTACATAGGTTTGCAGATAACCATTAAAAAAACGTTCCGGCTTCAGGTTTTTTTCATGCAGCCTGGGGAAAGCGCCTTTGATTATAAGGTCATACACATCCCATTCGGTTTGAAATTGTTGAAGTTCTTCAAGGGAAAACGGCAACAGTGTAAGTAATGCCGTACGGCCGGCCAAGGATTGGCTCACCGCTTTGTGCAGATCCGGCTGGTGGCTGCCGGTCAGGATAAACATGCCGGGTTGCCGGGCTTTATCCACGATACCCTGGATATATGAGAGCAAGACAGGAAGCCGCTGGATTTCATCAAGAACAGCGCCGTCCTTCATTTGACCAAGAAATCCCCTTGGATCCATCTCTGCCGCCTGCCGGGTGTCAGGATCTTCCAGCAAGTAGTATGGCTTATCCGGAAAGTTTTCCCGGACCAAAACTGTTTTCCCGGACTGACGAGGGCCAAACACAGTAACAACTGGATACTCGGTGCAGCAGTCAAGCAGTTCTTCTGAAATAACACGTTTAATCATAATACAAACATATCTTGTTTTGGTGATAATCTCAAGTTAAACTTTGAATTTTCACAATATAATTACGACCCTTTTTCTCTCTGCACTCCATCGCCACCCAAAAAAGAAAAAAGGCCATTAAAGAATTCATATCTCAACAGCCCTTATTTTTGCTTTTTTAATAAAATCAGTACCGGCTATTCTCTGTTCAAGACACGACACCATGTGTTTTTGCCAACCTTCTCGCCAAGTCTCGCTGCGACATGCCAGCCTCTCAAACTTAGTTTTTTACCAGCGGCCCATTTCCCACTTCCCCTTACAAATAAGTCACCTTAGTCAACAACGTTCCCGAGTGTCCCCTTTGTGGATATCTACCCATCCTCGTCTATTCCTCTTCCAGCGAGCAGGTCAACGTAGCCAACAGTGTCCCTTATGCGTCCCTTGCGGTACGCAAGAGCCAAGAGCAGACATGACCTCTCGACTTTTGCCCGCTTTTGTCAAGGGGAAAGATTTGACCCCATTTACTCAATAGTGTGGAACTCGACGAATTCGGGATACTGATTGAGAACTTTAATGTCGATCCTTTCATATCCTTGTTTGAGGAGGTCTCGGCCACGATCCGTGATTCGGAGGTGGCCTCTGCGGGGCGACTCTAAGATTTTTGCTTGAACGAAGTAGCTTTTGGCCCAAGCAACACGATTATCGAATTTTGTTTGAGTGCCGCTAAGCAACATTTCTTTTAGGTCCTCGTCGGACAGTTCCATTTTTTTGGCGATGATTGTGCGCGCCTCTCTGAGAGAGTGCTCGCGTCCGTCAGAAGCGAGATCAAGAAGGGGTTTGAAGAAAGATTGAAAGTCTGGAACCGCCATGTCTTTTCTCCTTCATGAGTTGGTCAACGGAAAACTAAGGCAAGGGTCAAGAGCAGACTTGACCCCCATTTCCTAGGATGTCTCGGACTTTCCCAGAAAAACAGGACCATTTGTGAAGGGGAAAGATTTTACCCCTTTTTCTTCCCTTGCCCCACAATAAGTCACCTTAGTCAACAACGTCCCCGAGTGTCCTCGTGATCGTTTCCGCCGAACAGACTATGGCAAAAATGGCTATTCTCCACGTGTAATCTCTTCCGCTATCAATTCAGCTTGTTTCAAAACTGTTTCAGTTGCCAATTTCTGCATATCCGGTGGATAGCCATACTGCCGTAATGTTCTTTTTACAATAACCTTTAATTTTGCCTTTACGCTTTCCTTGATTGTCCAGTCGATGGAAGCATTGGCCTTTACCTTTTCAAACAACACAACTGCCAATTCCCTCAGTTTGTCTTTTCCCATTAACTCACGAGCACTGTCGTTATTGGCAATGGCCGCATAAAAAGCATATTCAAAATCAGACATCCCCATTTCCTGAGGCTCTTTATCCATCTTCTGAATTTCTTTGCTCAATTCAATTAATTCTTCAATGACTTCTGCTGCTGTTAAAATCTTGTTATGATATTTCTTAATGGATCTTTCCAGCATTTCCATGAGGGATTTGCTTTGTATCAGGTTCTTTTTTGTTCTCGTTTTTATTTCGTCATTCAGCAGTTTTTTCAAAACTTCCAGAGCAATGTTTTTATGCTCCATGTTTTTAACTTCCAGAAGAAACTCTTCTGAAAGGATGGAAATATCCGGTTTTTTGATTCCTGCGGCATCAAAAACATCGATGACCTGCTCGGTTACCAGTGCTTTATCAATCACCTGTCTGATGGCTGTTTCAACTTCTTCGTCTGTTTTACCTAAGCCGGTGACGTCAAATTTGGCCAATCGGGATTTTACCGCCTGAAAAAACGAAACCTCATCTTTAACATCCATGGCCTGTTCGTGGGGGATAGCAATGGAAAAAGTCTGGGACAGGGCGGTTACTTCGTTGATGAATCTCTTTTTCCCGTTTTCCAGTCCCAGAACGTGTTCCTCCGCAGCGAGTATCAGAGAGAGCTTTTTCCCTGTGTCGGCCTCGAAATATTCTTCATAGGCAAACCCATGAAACATCTGGGAAACAACTTCCAATTTTTCCAGCATCAATTGCACCGCTTTTTCCTGTGCAATGGCCGGGTCGCCTTTACCGCCGCTGTCCGAATAAAACGACAACGCTTTTTTCAGGTCTGATGCGATCCCCAGGTAATCCACCACAAGCCCTCCGGGCTTATCCTTATAGACTCGGTTCACCCGCGCAATGGCCTGCATCAGATTATGGCCCTTCATGGGCTTGTCTATGTAAAGGGTGTGCATGGAAGGCACATCAAAACCGGTCAGCCACATATCCCTGACAATCACCAGTTTGAGTTCATCTTCCGGGTCTTTCATTCTTTCGGCCAAGGCTCTGCGCTGCTCTTTGGTGGTATGGTGTTTGGAAATTTCAGGGCCGTCAGAGGATGCCGATGTCATCACCACCTTAATAACACCTTTTTTCAGGTCATCATTGTGCCATTGCGGTTTGATGTTGATAATTTCCTTGTATAAATCGGCGGCGATCCGGCGGGACATGGCAACAATCATGGCCTTGCCTTCAAAAACTTCCTGCCGCTGCTCAAAATGATTGATAATATCCTGAGCAACCTGTTTTATCCGGTCTTCACTGCCGATGAGCGCTTCCAGTTGCGTCCATTTGGCTTTGGCTTTCTGTGTTACTGTAAGTTCGCCCACTTCTAATTCATCATCTAAATCGGAAACAAGTTTTCTGCCCTCTTCACTGAGGTTAATTTGCGCCAGTCTGCTTTCGTAAAAAATTCTGACCGTTGCACCATCATCAACCGCTTGCAGGATATCGTAAATATCAACATAGTTGCCAAATACAGCCGGGGTGTTGACATCCGTGCTTTCAATGGGCGTTCCGGTAAAGCCAAGATACGTCGCATTCGGCAGTGCATCACGCAGATACTTGGCAAATCCGTACACAATCTTTTTGCCGACAACATTGCCGTTTTCATCTTTAGCATCGATGGTCTTGGCTTTAAAACCATATTGGGTCCGGTGGGCTTCATCGGCAATAACAATGATATTTCTTCTTTCCGAAAGCGTTTCATAAACATTGCCTTCATCGGGCTGGAATTTCTGGATGGTGGTAAACACCACACCGCCCGATGCGACTTTGAGCAGCTCCTTCAAGTGGTCTCTGTCTTCCGCCTGCACAGGTTCCTGCCTGAGCACTTGTTTTGATGCGGCGAAGGTATCAAACAACTGATCGTCCAGATCGTTTCTGTCGGTAATGACCAGAACCGTGGGGTTATCCATTACAAGGACAATCTTTCCCGTATAAAAAACCATGGAAAGCGATTTACCGCTTCCCTGTGTATGCCAGACCACGCCGCCTTTTCGGTCGCCCACTGGTTGAGAATCCACGCCGGTAAGACCGTAGCTTGTGGGGGCTTCCGCCGCCATATTGCCATCGTATATATCGGACTTCTCAATATACCCAGAAGCCCGCAAGGTCGATTCCACGGCCCGATTCACCGCATAGTATTGATGATAGGAGGCGAGTATTTTCACTGTCTGGATGGTGATAATTCCTGTTTCCCTGTCCTCTTTTTTCGATTTTTCAAAGACAATGAAATGGCGGATCAGATCCAGCAGGATCTTCTTGCCCAGCATGCCCTTGATCAGGGTTTCCAGTTGTCCAATGAGCGGGGATGCTTCC
>JBDRFJ010000062.1:0-12032 GCA_043818915.1 Pseudomonadota bacterium
GTCTGGGAACCATGCAACATCAACGGATCTACTCCCATTGATCGGAAGGCTTCTTCCCACATTTGATCATGAGGAGTGTTAAAAAGCAGTTCGGTTGTGATGTGGTGAGTAAACCAGGCGCCAGAGGAAACCTCGTCCTCCAATTGGAGAGGCCCCCATCCGCTGCTACCGATAAATACATAAAAATCTGTTTCACCAACGTCTGAAAGCTCACGCAACCCTTCCATTGTAAAACTTAGGCTAACAGATTCACTTATCTTAAGGGTCTCTTCCCAGTCGTATTTACTCGAATGTATAAAACATATGTGATCATGACCAACCGGTCCTCCCAGTAGCGCAAGTTTATCGGAAGGACCACGGTACTTAATGTCTAAAGTGGACAAAAACTCCGTCACAGTGGTTTCCAGAGGAGAATTGATCACCAGCCCAAAGGCCCCGTTTTCGTTATGCTCTATCATCAATACGACAGAATGGTAGAAGTTAGGATCCTTCAGCTCGGGAGCCGCTATTAAGATACCAGGGGCAAAAAATTTAGTTACACCGTTATCATCCATTATACCATCCTCTTTAGCCATGGTATTTATGGTTTCGTAAAAAGCGCTTGATGGGCCCGTTTTTAATATTTTAATGATACCATAATTGTATTATATTAGCAATTACACTTTGAGAACTCTATAAGGAGGTAAGGGATGGCACAGGATACGGTTTTTTTCACCCCATGGAGCGCCAATACCAACCTTTTAAACAGTGCGGCATCTCTCTATTCGGAGGCTGGTATTCTCCGGGTGATAGACACTGGAGATCTGGTGGCCATTAAACTTCATGCGGGAGAAAGGGGAAATCCCAACTACGTAGAACCATTTTTAGTCAGACAAATCTTTGATCTGGTCAAAAAAGTAGGGGGCAAGCCTTTCCTCACTGACACCAATACCTATTATCGAGCCAAACGGAACAACGCGGTTGATCACATGGAGACCGCGGAAATGAACGGATTCGGGCAGATGCCCTTTATGGTGGCGGATGGTCTGGTTGGAGAAAATTATGTGGAGGTACCGACGGTCGGTGTGCTGGACAAAATCTTTGTGGCAGGAGCCGTTGCCAAAGCAGACGCTATGATTGTGGTCTCTCATTTCAAGGGGCACCCCTTGGGGGGCTTCGGCGGCGCCATTAAGAACCTCGGCATGGGTTGTGTCGCCAAGGAAACAAAACTCGCTCAGCATCGGCGTGTCGATATCGTTGTAGACAAAGACAAGTGCACCGGATGCGGAACGTGCACAGAGGTTTGCTGGTTCGGAGTCCCCAAGGTGGTGGATGACTGTTCGATCATCGATGGGCCGGAGTGCATGCGCTGTCTTACATGCCTGTCGAATTGTCCCGAAGGCGCTATCACACTCCTGCACAGGGAACGTTTGGGAGACGGACTCGCGGCGGCTGCCATGGGGGTCCTGTCCACTTTTAATCCGGCTAAGGTGGCATTTATTACCTTTGCAAAAGATATTGTGGAACTGTGTGATTGCCTGCCTCTTGTGAGTCCCATAGTAACTCCCGACTTGGGAATCTTTGCGGGCCTTTCTCCTCTCAGCATAGATGCCTCGGTTCTCGGCCAGGTCGATTACAACCATTTAAATACGCTCCACGACACTGACTGTTTCCGCCAGATCCGCGCGATAAAAGAACTCGGATGCCCGGGTACGGACACGCCGGACGTTATAAAGGTCACGCTGGAGAAGTGATGGAAACTCTTGTGCAGAGAACGTATTTGTGTAATATATGACACGTTCGTCGGTTGCGGGTTACGAGTTGCGGGTTGCGGGTTGCGGGTTTTTTTAACTCGCAACTCGTAACATTAGTTATCTGCGGATATCTGTGAAAATCTGAATCGCAATTAAAAGGGAAGAACATGAACGGAGTTTTTTTGAGAACGTGCGTATCCCCCTCTGGAACCTTTGTTTACGGTATTCACAAACCCGCTTACAAAGTTATCAATCTAAGAGAAAAAGATTACATTACGCTCCTGGGGCATATTAGCGGCGAGACAGCGGTAGACAACAAGGTTAACTTCCCTGCGGACGATGTAAATGTCGATAACGCGGATTGGGTCTTCGAGGTATCCAATCCTTTCCCCTTCATGGGCGCTACCTTTATATTGAAGTCAAATGCTGACCGGCATGTCAAAGATGCCAACCCTTTCCGTTTTAATCATGAGCGCGAGTCTACATTGTTACGATTAGATGATTTCCTTGAGCAAGTCGATGAGAGTGACCCGTTCCTTGTCTCGCTGGGAAGAACGTCTATTGATCCGAATATTCTCATGGATCTGGCCAACATATCATGCAGATTTGAGTTTGACCCTGATACAGGAGATCCTGTCGGCATTCAATACAAAAAGACCGAGGAAGGAAGACTTAGTCAAGCCATTACAAACCGGCACTTGTTTGAAATTGTGTCGAACAATCCGTTTCTCCCCGATCCCTATAAACAGGCAATGGTCCTTATCCCCGGCATCCAGGGCACCAACAAGATCGTGGGTGAATATAAAGAGTCGCCTAACACTCATGTCTGGGAATACTTGAGAGATAACAGCTATATCCCATGGGGACACTATGCATCAAATATGGCCCATGACGCAATCCGGTATAAAATTGGCGCCCTCCAGGATAAGGATATGATCGGGCTTCGCCATTTATACTATCAGAGAGTTTATACCCAGCTTGCTCACGGGTTAGGAATTGCTTTGCCCGCTCGAAGGCGTACTCTTACAGAGGAGGAGTTAGGGTCGTTGAGGACAAGTCTCCGTGAGGCCATCAAACAACATCAGCAACGCAACAAAACGCACTTGCCCTTTAATGCATGCCTCTGGGGATGGAATTTCGGATTCGATCTTTCGCCTTCCGGGTACCGGCTTAACGCATCACATCAGCAGATACACCAACAGTTCGCCCTGATACCTCAGTCCATTCCAGGCTTCAGCAACGGGGAAAACAAGGAGAGTCACAGTTCTATTCCAACATATATTCAAGGAGACGACGTAGCTCTCTTTTGCAGGCAGTTCAAAAATGAGACCGGAAAGGACTTCTTTGAAGCATACCTTGCCGCCATACAGAATAACCAGAGAATGGATGGGGAAAAAGACAGGGGAAGTAGCCTGGTCTTCTATCAGGACGAAAACGTCATGGCCTTTGTCCCCAAGGCGCAGCGCTCTCACGGAGAAGTCCAGATTATAACCACAACAAAGTGTGGGAATATTCTTGAGGCAGACTCGAAGGTCCGGCGTTCTCTGGATCTGGCCATACTTACCACTGTAAGGGTACTGGAGGGGTTGGGCGTAGAAATGATGATCGCTTACGAAATATCAAAGAGATTTGACGACCCATCCACGGATCAGCGGCTCATGTACATCTTCCTACCCAAGCATCCCCAATCTCCGGGCACCCTCAGTGAGTGGCAATATCGCTGGATCACAGGACATTATCCGGAAGACTTTGCGTATGTGTGCCGGAAGCAGGTGGAGCAGATCTCCAACTAATAAGTCAAGTGGAACCGCACGATAGAGACGGTTTCTGGTTTCTGGTTGCTCGTTGCTGGTTAAGGCGAAAGAGCGTTGAAGGCTAAAAACTATCGTGAGTTGGGAGTCTATCAGTTATCATATGAGACACTAACGATCGCGATACATCCAGAAACCGGCAATCCGTACCCCCAACTACCGCCCGTATCGCCCCATTAGTTCTGCTTCCGCGATAATATGCCCTTCAATCGCTTCAACAAGTTTTGCCTTTGTCATGCCGGGTGACAAATCAAGTTCAACATCCAAGGCATAGAGTTTGAAAAAATATCTGTGAGCAGGACCCCTTGGCGGACATGGTCCACCATAGCCGATCCTCCCAAAATCGTTTTTCCCCTGCTTTCCGTTTGCTGGCACTTTCTCTTTTGGGACATCCTCAGGAAGTCCCCTGGTATCCGGAGAAAGCCCGTAAATAACCCAGTGCACCCATATGCCTACCGGTGCGTCCGGGTCGTCACAGATCAATGCCAGACTTTTCGTTCCTGCCGGTGGGTCGGTCCATTTTAAAGAAGGGGAGAGATCCGAACCGTCACAAGTATATTTTTGTGGGATAGTTTCTCCATTACCAAATGCGGTACTGGTCAATTCAAAAGCCATGGTTACACCTCCATGTCCAAGTACTATTAAGGAGCAAATAACTATAATGACACCAAAATATTTTAGCATCCTTATCCCCTTTTTCTGCTTTAAGAAAGTGGCGTCCGCTGATATTGGATATCACTCTCGCAACCCGTAGCCCGCAACTTCTTACAACCGGATATGCTCGAGTTTTACGGGCACACTTAATATATCTTGGGCAATCTCTTTGAATTGTTCGGTTATATCAGAAACACAGAGCCTGTGTTTCGAGTGCCGGCCTAAATTCTCTTTGCTTTCCGGGTGGTCATCCAGGAACTGCTTGATAGCTGCTGCGATGGTCTGAGAAGAGTCGATGATGCGCACTCGTTTTCCGATCTTTGCCTTGATAATATCTTTGAGAATCGGGTAATGAGTGCATCCGAGGATCAGTGTGTCGATCTGTTTAAGTTTCAATGGGTAAAGATACTTTTTTACAATCTGTTTTGTCTCCGGCTTCTTCAGCCATCCCTCCTCCACCAATGGCACCAATAGCGGACATTCCCTTGAATAGATCTTAACCTCAGGCCTTTCAGCCTTGATCATCTTCTCGTATATGCCGCTGTTAATGGTCGCCCTGGTTCCGATGATCCCCACACTGCGGATACTCGGATTTTGGATAACCAAGCGGGCAGCAGGAGAGACCACTTCAAAGATGGGGACTCCAAACTTTTGTCTCAGCGCTTCAGTTGCAACGCTGGATGCAGTATTGCATGCCACCACGATGCTTTGCGCCCCATTGTCAAGGAGCCATTCGGCAATTTGCACAGCATACCGTATGACTGTCTCGGGGCTTTTGGGACCATAAGGGGTTCTGGCCGTATCTCCGAAATAGATCAAGTCGTATCCAGGAAGTCTCGCCATTACCTCTCGCACAACTGTGAGACCACCGAGGCCTGAATCAAAGATTCCAATCATAAAAAAACTCTTTCTGTATTCTATAGACTTTCAGAAGAAGATTTTGATTCTTTGGATGTAGAACATGGCTCAAATAAATCCGAAATTCGAATATCGAAATCCGAAACAAACCCAAATATCAAATGTTCAAAACATTATTCAATCTTCCGTAGTACGTATTCATTACGAATGAAGAGTACAATCTTCCAAGTCCCGCCCGCCTCGCCTGAGCGAGAGCGATGGCGGGCAGGCATATTGTTGAGCGCTGACGCTTCACTTCGTGCCGGATTTTGAATTTTGGTCATTTGAATTTGTTTCGAATTTCGTGCTTCGGGTTTCGAGATTGGGCCTTTACTTTATCCCAAAAACATTTTCTTAAAAGCAATCTGCGGCATCACATCGCAGAGTCATCCATGGAATGATATTCTCTTACAGCAGCCACAAATTCCTCATACGTAACATCTTTTGAAACACCCGGGCAGGCGTTCTGTATAACCATCAAATTATTTTTATCCGCCAAAACAGATTTTAAGTAGGGCCACGTCCTGCAAAGAGTCGGTTTAACGGGATGGATCGTGCACAGCTCGTCCCACATGATGCAACAGCCGTCTTCTCCGGTTCGAAGCATAGTCCGCCCTCCGGATGTCTCACAATATAACGCCAGAAACTCATCCTGTGTAATATTAAGAAATTCCGCTATGGCCTTAACTTGCTGATCGGTAACAAAAATACCGCCGTATCCCTTGCAGCAGACCCCGCATTTTTGACATTCAAAAACCTTTGATGAATCCATGAGCCTCAATACCTTCACCTTCCAACATCTGATGCCTCAAAATTGATGACTTCGTAAAAAGTTTTTTGTGAACGGCTTTGAGCATTTTGGGAGAAAAGCACTTAAGATGTTCAGCGTTAAGAAATGCTAACTGTTTGAGGGCGTTAGCCCGAGTTTTAGCATTTTAGCTGAATGCCTTAAGTGCGCCCAAAATGCTCATGGAGTGAACAACATTGACTTTTTACGAGGTCATCAATTTTGCAATTAGACCCCTCTCCTTCCTTCCATTGCCCGTTTCAGGGTAACCTGATCCGTATATTTGATGTCGCATCCTATGGGAACACCGGATGCGATCCGCGTTACGCTTACAGGAAGGGACGCAAGGAGTTTGGCCAAATACGATGCCGTGGCATCTCCTTCCACATCAGTACTGTTCGCAAGAATCACCTCTTTAATACCTTCTTTCCGTATCCGATCAACAAGCTCTTTGATCTTCAAATCATCCGGCCCGATTCCGTTTAGCGGGGACAACGCACCGTGCAAGACATGGTAGCGCCCTTTGAACGCCCCTGATTTCTCAAGAGCCATGAGGTCATCAGTCTCTTCCACAACGCAAAGCACCCCATTCTCCCGTCCGGTATCCGTGCATATTTTACATGAATCAGCATCTGCAAGGCCGAAACATACGGAACAGAGCTTAATCTTCTCTTTTACATCGAGTATGCTTTGAGCAAGGGATGCTGCTTCTTGGCGGGAAATGTTCAGGATATGCAGAGCTAAACGGGTTGCCGTCTTTTCGCCTATCCCGGGAAGCCTGGCAAACTGTTTGATCAGGCGTAGCAAAGTGGGGGGATAAGAACTCATAAGATATTGCCTACATTAATCCCGGGATGTTCATCCCCCCGGTAATTTTGCCAATTGCTTCGGAAACCATTTGCTGAGCTCTTTTGAGCGCGTCGTTTACCGCGGCCGTTACCAGATCCTCAAGCATTTCAACGTCGTCGGGGGTCACCACCTCGGGATCAATTTTTACTGAAACGATCTCCTGTTTGCCGTTTGCCGTTACGGTCACCATGCCACCGCCGGCTGACCCTTCCATTGTCTTTTCCCCCATCTCTTCCTGGATTTTAAAAATCTTGGATTGAAGTTGTTGCGCCTGTTTCATCATCTGGCCCATGTTACCTAAACCTTTTGCCATTATATATCCTCCATTACTAACAATATTTATGGATTGAGGAATTGAGGAATTCCTCAATCCCCTAATTCCTAAATTCATTATCAAATTACAACAGTTTAACGTCTACCACCCTACCCCCAAAAACTTCTAATGTCTCCATCAAAATAGGATTATTCAAAGCTTTTTTTTTAAGGTGCCGGCTATAATCGGTCTCTTGTCCACTGCCTGAATCAGCGCCGGCAGGCAAGGGTTTAATTTTAATAGACATTTTTTGCTTGAAAAAATCATCGCAAACCGATTGGATCACATCCTTCTTGTCCTGTATCCGCTTTGCAAGAAAGCCGTTACCGTTTATTGCTATCGTTAACTTCTCTTTTTCAAGACATTGCAAGACACTCTTTTCAAGACATGGAGCGAAGGAAGGATATTTTTGTTCAAAGATTTTCAAAAGTTCCTTCCAAATATTCTGACAATCCTGTTCCTGCGTCTTGTTCTCCTGAGAATGAGAAACGCTACTTGTAGGCGCGTCTGCCGTCTCCCCGTAAGTTGTTGCGGGCTCACTCACCATGTTCGCAACCACAGGATTTCTCCTTCCCTCTTCCCCTGTTTTTTGCAACATGTCCAGTTTTTCTATAATAGTCTCAACAGAGACGACCGGCCTCAATTGAGCAAGTGAAATCAATGCCATCTCTACCGCCAGCTTTGGCTGGAGAGCCAGTCGAACAGTGCTTTCTTCCTTAAACAGGGACTGAAATAGTTGGTTTATAGTCTCCAGAGAAAGGCCTTCTACCTCCTTTTGCATTCTCTCCAGTTCGTATTGAGGGAGGTCAACAAGGTGGCCGGGGTTCTTGTGCATCTTTATCAGCAATAAATTTCTGAAGTGTTCTACCATAAGACCGAATAATCTTTTGATATCATGCCCATACGAATAGAGATCGTCCAGAAACTCCAGCGCACTAATCACATCGTTTTTAAGAATGGCAGTAGCCATATCCGAGATTCTCTTACGGTCAACCACACCCAGGATATCGAGTACCTGTTCGTCAGTGATCGAATCCTCCGAATAAGCAATAATCTGGTCCAGAAGGCTCAGGGCATCTCGCATCCCGCCTTCCGCTTCCCTGGCAATAATCCATAGGATCTCCTCGCTGACTTCAACCTCTGTTGCATTACAGATCTTTTTTAGCTGCCCTACTATGTCATTACTATCTATCCGTTTGAAGTTGTATATCTGACAGCGTGATTGTATGGTGATGGGAACCTTATGAAGCTCTGTCGTGGCAAAGATAAAAATAACATGCTCCGGTGGTTCTTCGAGTGTCTTTAAAAGGGCGTTGAACGCTTCTTTAGTGAGCATGTGGACTTCATCAATAATATAGATTTTGTTCCGACTACGGGAAGGCATGTATTTAATATTTTCCCGCAGTTCACGAATCTCATTGATTCCCCTGTTGGAAGCGCCGTCTATTTCAAAGACATCTACTGTTATCCCTTCTGTAATTTCACGGCAGGAATCACAATTGTTACAAGGAGTTGTCGTAGGGCCCTTTTTGCAGTTCAAGGCCTTTGCCAATATCCGGGCGACCGAGGTCTTGCCGGTTCCCCTCGGCCCGGCAAAGATAAGCGCATGCGCTACCCTATCAGACCGGATCGCATTCTGCAGGGTTCTTGTTACATGCTCCTGTCCGATTACCTCTTCAAAGGATTGGGGACGATATTTGCGGGCTAAGACTAAATAAGACATGTTACAAAACCGGTTGCTCGTTGCTGGTTACTGGTTACTGGTTGCTGGTTACGGGTTACGAGTTAAAAGTGTTAACTCTTTCAACGAAAGTGTTCTGGCGGAGAGAGAGGGATTCGAACCCTCGGTACCGCTTTTGGCAGTACACACGATTTCCAGTCGTGCTCCTTCAACCAGCTCGGACATCTCTCCGGGATTCCTCCGGTTGCACGAAGTGAAGCGTCAGCGCTCAAATCTTCGTCTGCCTTGACCTTGGACAAAATTGAACCTTTTTCAAGGGTCTCTCCGGGATTCCACCATTTTTTCTGGCGGAGAGGGTGGGATTCGAACCCACGATCCCGTTTTTGACAGGATACCGCTTTTCGAGAGCGGGGCCTTCAACCACTCGGCAACCTCTCCTTGTGGCGTTCCACCAAAATTGGCTACTCTTTCAACGTCATTAACTTTGACGATTTCGTAAAAAGTCCAACTTTCTGTCACTCCCGCCTGCGCGAGAATGACGATAAAGGGTGCTTAGAGACTTTTTACGAAATCATCAACTTATTTTACTCAAAATAGATTTTTATAGCTTTTTTTGTGACAGCTGTCAATCTTTGATGAGGGCATTTGTGAGAAACAAATAAACTGTCCGGTTATGTAGAGAGACTGTCGAAAAAGTCCAATTACTGCTGTTTCGCGAAATTTGCATGTAGTAAAATCAGTTCGTTATATGCTCCGAATTTGCGACTTTAGGGTTTCCCGACAGTCTCAGCACATAAACTATCCGGTCGAAATGGAATCCGAGGAGGTAGAGGCCATGAGACGGACACAGTTGCTACAGGAGATCCAACTGATGCGATTTCAAGAGGCATAGTATGTCTGACAAGATCAAAAATTATCGCATGGGGCGGTGGTGCACTTTGAAGTTGAATCTAACTCAAGATTCAGCGTGTCTGAGTCGATATCAACGGTTGCTTCTATCTTTATAACACCTTTCACTACTGCCAGCAACTGGTTGTTTACATAGACATATTCACTAAAAAGGCTGCTAAGGAGAATAACCTTCAGCAGCCTTTAATCCATCTTTTCAAGAGAATTTTATAATTTTATCCCCGGCCCTATCGGTCTCCCTTACGACTGACACCCTTGCCGTCCGGCTAATCCCGCTTCAGCGGGATCGGGCCTGTAGAGGACTTGCACCTCCGAGTGAGTGCGCCCTGCCGGGCGCACAAAGAGGAGAAGGCGGTTAGGAAAAAAGTTCAACCGCCTTCTGGTATGCCGAAAACTTAATATTTAAGACCCGGACCTACTTACTGGCCCTCCTTTGTTTTATTCTTTGATTTTCTTTTTAAAACTTCAACCAAAATAACTCCAAGCCCAAATATGCAGACTATTATACCAACCGAACGATTTACTGGAAAGCCGCGGAATTCAATAGGTCCCCATATTAGAATCCCTAATCCAATCAAAATCGTAATAGAGCCATGTATGAGATTCATTTTATTATCCTTACAGTGTATTTTTCCACATAATAAGACTACATCGGTTACCATTTATCAGTTTCAAGTATTTTTCCTGCAGTTGCTCCATAAACACCTGGCCAATTTGGCGTAGGTGTTGTACCAGGGAACATAGATGTCACAAAATCTAATGATCCTTGAGGATTTGTTAAGACAGTACCAACGGCGGCAGTAGTAACTGGTCCTCCAGTCGCTACATCATATAATGCATATGCCTTAACCGCCACTGCTATGTAGGTTACAGCAGTCACTTTCCCGGCCATAATAAACCCCTGTGCAGTCCCCCTTTGCAAATCTTCATTACCAAGAGCATTCCACAATCCTTGGCCTGCTTCCCCGATACCACTAACAATTGTCCGGACAGTATCCCAAAAACCTTTCTCACCGCATAGCCCCCAAGGGTCAATCAAGATGATGGAGTTATTCAGGCAATATGCATAGAGGTTTATCCCCCTTGCAAGTCCAATCGAGGGGGCCAGAGGGGACGTCCGTGACATTTCAACATTTGAGCAGATCCCCCATATCGCTATTACGCACTATAGCCTGCCCCCTGTTTACCGCTTTGCTCACGGCTGATGGGGTTATGTTCAGGAGACGCGCAACGTCTGTACCGGTTGTTTTGAGTTTTCTTACAGCTAAGTAGCACAGCACTGCTCGCGCTGCAACGATGTGCCGTTGTTTGCTGTTGCATATAAGGTCTTCAGGGTCGATTTTGTAATGAGTGGTAACGCGTAAAAGAAGTTTTTTTATATCAAGTCCTTTGTTCTTCAGGTAGGTACTTTCTTCAAATTGTTCTTCGGCTGTCTTGAGGACTTGTTCAACAAATTCACTGCTACCTAATATGCGTTCATCTCCTTTGATCCGTTCGCCTTTCTTGAGGTTGGCTTTTGCCGCTGCCCAGCCTCCTATCGATCGGACCAGACCCCCGCCGACCAGTTCGGGGCGTTTCCCTTCTGCTACACCTTTGGCAATGTGTGATGCGTATCTCATGCGGCTCTGTCTTTTGGTTTTACCAAAGCGACCAAGTACGTAGTCGGTTTCCTGCCATTTATGGTCTACTTTGCCCATGAGCACTGCATATCCGCTGTAGGGATATGAGCGTAGTTGTTTTGTGTCTTCCACCAGTCTTGCTCGGACGGGATTAAGGTGTATGTAGCGAACGAGTTCCAAGAAATAGGGGTCTTCTTCGCACAGGATGGATTTGTACCGGTTTTGGAAGAGCTGGCCGTGGCGGGTATGGCGTCTGTTAAAGTATTGGGCATATCCGGTGAGGAGACGCCTCATGACGGTTGCAATGGGAGCAAGTCCCGTTCGCAACAGGAGGTGGACGTGATTTGACATAAGAGCCCAGGCATAGCAGGTGGTTAGCGTGTCTGAGAGGATGGGGCCAAGGCGTGCAATGAAGGTGTCTTTGTCGCGGTTGCCACGAAAGATGTGCTTTTTTTCTATACCTCGTATGATGATGTGGTGTAAGGCTCCGGGGGCGTCTATGCGGGCTTTGCGTGGCATGGAGGTTTTATAGCACAGGTTAATACAAATGTCAAAATGTCACGGACGGCCCCCCTGCTCCCCCGGACGTCCCCCCTGCTCCCCCTTAGGACATACGTTGGGATGTTCGGTTGGGGGCTCCCAAATACCATGTTTCCATCAGGGTCCACGAAATTCACCGGATTATTCAGACAATACCCGTAAAGATCAACATCGCCACCGGCAAACAATAGGGGGTCCTTTGCAGTCCATCTGCCCACATCCGGATCATAGTCCCTGGC
>JBDRFJ010000063.1:0-5189 GCA_043818915.1 Pseudomonadota bacterium
GGATGAATGTTAATTATTTTTGGTATTCCGGAAATGACCTGAAAAGTGGTAAACTTTCCTCCAGAATGGGTGGCAGGTTTCACCCGGAATCAGTGGCAGGTTTGTTCCGGAATGAGTGGCAGGTTTAGGCCGGAATCTACACCAGATTGCTGACGGAGATGTTTTCGACGTCGGTTATGAGGACTATCATTAAAAGGAGTTTATCATGAGAATGCACAACCCTCCGCATCCTGGAGAAATAATACGGGAATTTTGCATTGAGCCCCTAAATTTAACGGTGACGGACGCTGCGAAAGCTTTGGGAGTTACCAGAAAAACCTTTTCGGCATTATTAAATGGGCGGTCAGGAGTTAGCCCTGAAATGGCTCTTAGACTTTCTAAAGTTTTCGGTCGTTCTCCTGAAGGATGGCTCAAACTTCAGTTGCAATACGATCTGTGGAAGACACAGCAAGGTGTCGATCTGAAGAATCTAAAGCGTGTTAAAGCTGCCTGACTAAAGCTAATGACGTGGGACAAACGTTAATCCCTGCTGTCAACATTTCCTGCTATTTATTCTGAAAAATGGAAAATTCCAAAAAATTTAAGATACACATTACAAATCTTCTATGACTCCTGCAATGTGTATCCCCTAAATTGATAACCCATGAATATTCTTGACACTTCCTCAACATGCCTATATGCTCTTCCTTAATCGGCATTAAAATGGAGGAACCACATGAACAAAGCGGATCTCATAGAAGCTCTGAGAAATGAAACCGATCTCACAATAAGTCAGACTGAAGCAGTTGTAGATATATTCTTCGACAAGATGACAGATGCCCTTGCGAATGGGGACAGAGTGGAGATCCGTGGTCTTTGCAGCTTCTATATCAAGGATTACAAAGGGTATACCGGCAGAAATCCAAAGACAGGAGAAACAGTTCCCGTAAAACCCAAAAAGTTACCCGTTTTCAAATGCGGGACAGAACTAAAAAAGAGAGTCGACCATCAAGAAACAAGAAATACATGAGGGTCAGGTCTTCATTCTTCACGCTTGCAGGATCATGAAGGAGAAGACCCACACTCTTTACAGAATCTGACTGCTTTTGAAGCATTCGAGGCGCAGCTCCTAACCAAGTCGATGGAACGAAGTCCGATAAGCTGCGCTCACCGGAATCGCTCATCGACCACGTTAGATCCCCCCAAGTAGTCAACTTTGCTGCCGAGTGTTGACTACAAAATACCTGATCCGTATCCTTATCAGTGCATAAATGAAGTATTAAGTCCAAATTCAACCTTAAAATCAGTAGCCTTAACCACCGGCTTGACGGACCTGTTGTGTCTTACCAAATCGACAATTCCGTATCGAGACATCATTTTTAGCGTTCGAGACAGATTGCTGCTTTTTCTCCCAGTAACTATTTCCAACTCCTTTAGAGATGTCGGCTTTTGCTCTTTGATAATTTTTAACAATTGCCGATTCTCGCTACTGAGAACCTGTGACATTGACCGCAAGGATTCAAACCAAACCTTGGGCTCGCCTTTCTTTGGTCGATATTCTCCCCGAGCAATCGCCATTGTTCTTTTCCTGTAATCCTCTCGTGACATGATCCCGAATTTTAATGTTTTTCTTGCCATTATATCACCTTAAATCCATTACTTAATTATTTTGTCAACAGCCGCCCAAAAATCCTCCAATAGCTGACTTGCGGATTCATATTCGTACGGTATGACCTTTTCCTTTTTGTGCTTATGATCCCAAGTGGTTTTGCGGGCTCCGTATTTCTTTTTCTTGGGCTTAACAGCGTGCGCATTGTCAAAGCCTAATATGCGCGTATTATTTCGATCATGCAAGGTTAGACAATACCTCACTCCATGAGGCATATAGTGAGTCGGAGTAACCCGATGAGCTTCAAATTTTGTCCAATAGCCGTTTTCCATTGGAAAAATTTCACCGTCCAATTCCAATAATGTTTCTAATGTTTCATCTTTATTTAAATATTGTTTCTTAGACATTTATTAATACATGATTATCAGTAAGTGATAACTTTGTCAATGATTATTCATTATTATATTAGAGTATTAGATTAATCAAAGTGGTCCTATCTATATATCGTCATTTAATCAGTTTTGTTTAAGTTTGTTAAGGCTGATCCAATGTCCTTGTGCGCTGTTTACCAACCAGCGGTTCAACCTGATGAATTTTAAGCAGCTTGCCGGTCTTGCGACTTTCGATCTCTGATATGCCCATATTAAATGCTTCAAGCTTAATCGGCATATATAGCCCGACCCCAAGCTCACGTCCGTCCACCTTATTCTTAACAATCATCGCATCGATCAGCCTAATCACCGCTTCCTGATTTTCTGCCTGAAAATCCTCAAGTGGCCGAAATTTCTCCAAAGGAAATATAGGGCGTCATAATGCGCAAAATCCACATAAACAAATTCCTTGATCGCCATGGCATTTACCGCTAAGATAATGCTTCAATAGTTCAGAAAGGATTAAGTTTTATGTCAGCGTCTGAGATTAAGACTATATATCGCCCCCGGGGGTTCTGTTTTTGGCGACCGAAGCGAAAGTATGCCGAGGGTCGGATGATTAACGGAAAAAAAGGGGGGAAATGGATTTTCTGGTACCAAAACGGTCAAACACAGATGGAGGGAGAATACTTCAACGGCAAGAAGAACGGCAATTGGATCAAGTGGAATGAGAACGGAACAATACAGATCGAAGGAGAATTTATCAACGGCAAGATGCACGGCAGATGGACGTGCTGGTATAGCTCCGGTCAAAAACAGAGGGAAGGGAACTGGGTTTACGGGAAAAAAGACGGTAAGTGGAGATATTGGCAAGAGAGCCCTGAGAGCGATACACCTGTAATCGAAAAGGTCGATGTGCATGATTACAGAACGGAAAAAGAACACGACAACATTATGCTCACTGATGTGGAAATAAAAAAAATGCTTTCTAAAAGGTTCCGTGAGATCAGACAAAGAGAATGGGAACATATGGTAGGAAGATCTATCGGTAGAGTAATAAAACGCTGGCATTTACTATGCTTTATTATGGTCATGATACCGGCATATGTATTAATAAAGCCTCACTACGGAGGCAAAGCGCTTCCGTTGGCAATGGGAAGCGCGCTGTTTGTCACGCTTTTCCTCCAACTTTTCAGAAGAGACAACACTGATTGCGATCTTTAAGGTTGATGGTTTCGTAAAAAGTCCCTGATGAGCCTATTTTGGTCATCTTTTTGTAAAGCTTCTTAACGAAGCGAAGCGTCAAAATCGTAAACTGTTTGAGGGCGTTAGCCCGAGTTTTTACGATTTAGCGAAGCGAGTTTAGAAGCTTAAAAAAGTGACCAATCAGGCGAATTGGGGACTTTTTACGAAACCATCAAGGTTCCGCGAGTATGAAATAGAAATGATTTGTAATTCATAATTCATTAATTCCTTAATTCTTCAATTCTTTTTAGTCTTTTCACCAACTCCACCGCCTCATCCTTCCCCTGTATCCGTCCCTCAACATATGCCTCATGCACTTTTTCCAGGATCTCCTTAAAGGGGGGACCGGGGGTGAGACCCAATGTTTCTATCAGGTCGCGTCCGGTAAGAAGGGGCTTGGCGATCTCTTTGGGTCGTATCTGCTCGTAATAGGAAGAGAGGACGCGCATGAGGTTATCACGCACCTGGGTTAGACTCAGTTTCTCCGATTCAGGCCCCTTTTTTGCCAGAAAATCAGCATAATAGATACAAAAAAGCGCCCAGAATTCTTCCCCATGCTTCCGAAAAAAACGCCCGACTGATCTCAACGAAGGGCTCTCGACAGCCAATAGATGGTCTGGGTGCATATGATTTGAGACGAGACTTTCCAAAAAATATATTTCCTTGCGGCTCAACTTCAAGCGCTTTGCAATCTTTCCAATCCGGCGCCCTCCGGCCTTTGCATGACCATAAAAATGTATCTTCCCCTGCTTGTCCTTAAGATATGTTTCGGGTTTTCCCACATCATGGAACAGTGTTGCCAGCTTCACAAGGGCCTTGACAGGTCTCCCCTGTACCGGATGACGTTCAAGGTGAGCGGTTGCCTGATGGCTGTACTGGCCGAAGTATTCGGGGAGATTGTTCATGACATGTTCTAATTTCTTCAGCGCAAGGACGGAGTGCCCCCATACATTCAGGTGATGATATCTGTCTTGTCCTGTTTCTTTCATGGGATCAATCTCAGGGAAAAGGACGGCAAGTATCCCTGTAATATCCATTTGCTGCATTATCTTGTCTGTTGCCGGACAGGAAAGTATCAGAAAAAGTTCATCCCGGATTCGTTCAGAGGACGTCCGGGACAATTTTGCGCGGTCTCTTTTGATGAGACTTGGTAGCTCTTCCACCATGGTTAGCCCAAGGGTAACAACCAGCCGGTAGGCCCTCAGAATCCGAAGGGGGTCATCCAGAAAAATAGTATCAGAACATGGGACCAATCTCTTTGCGTGAAGGTCCTGGATCCCGCTGAACGGGTCTATAAACTTTTCTGCAAATCGGTCTGAGGCCTCAATCTCAACTGCTAAGGAGTTGATCGTAAAATCTCTTTTTGTCAAATCGTCTTCGATGGTTTCTCCCTTCATTGCGGAAAAGTCGAAGACGGCATTTGGCAGCACGACCCGCGCTGTTTCTGACTCCCAATCAAGGGGGACAAACGCCCCGCCCACAAGCCGGGCAAAATTTTGGGCGACCGCCATGGCCTGTTTTGGAACTGCAATATCGAGATCGGAAACAGGTCTTTCCAACAAGAGATCTCGAATGGTTCCTCCCACCAGATAAAGTGGAGTGCGCGTAATACTTCTTAGCGATAATATCTGCTTCCAATAGGGAGTGCTCGATATGCGCTGTATTGTTTTTTTTATGTTCACCGGTCAGCTATTTTTGTATCAGTAAATCTTGCTCTTTAGGATACTGGACACGGACACGTATTATATGTATTATATTGACAGAAGTTTATGGATACTATAATAAAACTTGTCAAAAAGAAAATTTAATGGTTTTATAAAAAGTTAAATAATAATCACCCAACCAGGAGGCTGTCCGAGAATTCTGATCCTACTGCAAAAGAGTGAGAAACGGCCCAAATTTCCGCAAGTTTTCGTCAAATAGGCCTGCTATTCTCCTCAAATTTGCGAAAATTTTGTCTCGTTCTCACTCTTTTTCGTTACGGA
>JBDRFJ010000064.1:0-3085 GCA_043818915.1 Pseudomonadota bacterium
ACCGATTGTGATTTTTGTTCATCCAAAAGGGTGGAGCAGACAGAATATATCAAAAGAATCCATTCAATATTTCCTTCACGCTCAATAACAAGGGTGTCGATGTTTCCCCACGATGTGCGTGGAATAGGTGATCTGCATAAACTGGGCGAGATCATTTTTGGTAATCGAAGTTAATTGGTCATTAGACTTTGGACCTTTAAAGGGAGATGAAAAATGGATAGTGAGACAAAAAAACAAAACACCGAAAACCAAATGTAAGAATAATCTATTTTGCTTGCAATTTTTCTACGATTGTTTCGTCTACTGATATATAGCGGTGTTCGCCATGATGACGGACCGTACCTTTATTTGTTTGCGTACAAATCCGGCACAAAACTTGCCGTTCCATTACCCCAAACAGCATAAAAGGAAGGAAGACTTTATTCAAGGCCGAGCAGACAGACAGAAAACTATCCGTGATCGGGGGTCAGAAGGTGCCGTGGCCGCTTAAGAAAAAAGGCGGACCAGGTAGTCCCGGTTCAAAGTCGGCGGATGATATATGACAAAAACCAACGAGGGGGTTGATTCAGATGAAAAAAGATATAGGACCATAATTGGGCTACAGTAGTTTATTAAAAGGGGGCTGTTCTTCAGTTGGAAGAAATAAGGGGTTTACAGCTCCCGGATTTGATCAATTATCAATCGACATTGTCCTGGAACATATACCTGTTGTTGGTAAGGGAAATTGCCTTGCACTAAGCCCTCGGGATGGCTATTACACACATCTACCAGATGATCCTGAAACAAGGGTAGAGTTATATTCACTTGGGTACCAGATAACTCATGACAGTCAAGGAAAAGCGCTAAACAAACCTGAACCGCATATTTCTTCGTCCCGCTTGAGAGGACTAATAGGAAGCATGGATCTGAAACAATAATAGACGCAATCCCTGGCTGGATTGTTAAGGAATTAGACGGACTTGAAATCTCGGACTTCGTTCTCGAGCAATGCATGCTGAGGATTGATGCAGTTGAACAAGATCCTGAATACTTAGGATATAATAAAAGGATAACAAGAAATGTCAAAGGAAGCAAAGAACCTTACATATTGTGCACGATTCGTCCGATTCTGAATACACAAAACTAAAGAGGTTCAGGCTTTATTTGTGTGAAGCTAACGGTACCAAGATTGAGAATCTTGATGATAACTTCTTCCTTCGCCTTGTCGGCTTTGACGGAAAAGTTGAGTACGATAGGCTATCGATTTAAGAAAAGATTTTTAGCGATTTTAGGCAATGCCTGCCTGAGCCTGCCTAAGGACCAAACTTATCGTAAAAACCTTCCACAGACTCCTGCATATTGTTCTCTATCTGATCCTGCGATTGAGCCTCAACCTCACCGTACCATTCAGACAGATCAATCCTTGCGAAGTCGAGCATCTGAAATTCCTCAGGCGTAAACCCTCGGCAATTAGGGCTTTCGGCTCCGCCCCAGCTGCCGATGTCCCCCTGCAACTGCGGCCTTCCCTGCTCATGAACGATCCTTGCCAGCTTGGAGTTGAAACAGCAATATGTTTTCGAATGCTCTATGCAGATCGTGTCAAATACCAGATCAAGCTCTCTTGAACAATATTGACCAATATAGTGGCATAAGCCCTCGGCTTTCGATGTTGCAAGCCGTCTCTCCCCTTCCCTGCATTGCCCGAGCCCGAACCAGAATTCCTCATCCTTGCAGCAATCCTCATTAGCGATCGCAATACCATCCGACCTGCATCTCCTGTCGCTGCCGGAAAAGATGTACAGGTCTCCAATACAGTTCCCACCTGCATCGTATTCGTTGCATGTGAGGTCTTCAGCAGCGTTATCGAGCGTCTGCATCAGCGACGCTGCTTCCGGAAAATCATTCAAACAGGCGCAGTTCTCCACGATTGTCTCCCCGTCTTCAACAGGACAAACATTCTTCTCACATTTTCTATACAGATCAACATAGCTGCTCACCGTGGAGAGTATTAAGGAAAGACATGAAGAGGGTACCGAACGGTCATAAGGTCATGGGGAAAGCGTTCGGAAAGTCAGGAAGTGTATTTTTTCGCTATGGAATCGAATAGGTAGTAAAGCACTAACAATGGAATGATCCGTGTCACCATACTGGTGATAATCGATGCAGGTCAAACACCTTGCATGCAGAACAGAGTATAGATAATCGCTCCGATACTGGCGAACGACAATCCTTTCATTGTGAGCCAAATTGTCTTGTTTTTATTCATGTCTCTCTCTGGAAAGCAGGCTCCTTAAAAGGAGGTCAGCACGAATGTCCAAATGTCACGGACGTCCCGGCTGTGTCCTATACGTAACAAACCCCTCCCAAGAAATATTCTGATATCAGTTAAAAATCTTCATCTCGCCTAGGTTGTCAACTGCCCTATACCTCTGCTCTGAGACAAATGGGGTCTCACGGGCATTCTGGGCAAAACTGACTCCCCCGGTAGAATCGAAGTTGAAACGGTGCCCACCATTCAAAAGTTCATCCCGTCAAGGTAGCTCCTCGAATCCTGTGCAAGTGCCTGCGTATACACCAACGTAGTCTGAATATCGGCGTGGCCCATCCAATTTCTCAGCACCATCGGGGGGACAGAAGAGAGTACGGCGTTTACCGCAAAGCCGTGTCGGAATACGTGGGGATGCCTCCTGCCCTTCTCCATCCCTGCCCTCTTTCCGGCATCCTGTATAATTTGGTACGCCCTGATACGGCTTATGGGGAAAAGCCTGTCGTTCGTTCTCAAGCCTCTTTCCATGCAATAGGTAGCCAGTTTACCTGTATGTTTTCGAACTACGGGAATCGTCCTGTATCTTGCAGGCGGAAGCTGTTCTTCCACATCCGACAGCCGTTGCTTAGCCTGTTCTATTTTTTTCCGGAGGATTCTTGAGGCGGGATCGTATCGCAGGGCAAGCTCAAGGCCCCTGATTGTAGATTCCGGCCTAAACCTGCCACTCATTCCGGAACAAACCTGCCACTGATTCCGGGTGAAACCTGCCACCCATTCTGGAGGAAAGTTTACCACTTTTCAGGTCATTTCCGGAATACCAAAAATAATTAACATTCATCC
>JBDRFJ010000065.1:0-2967 GCA_043818915.1 Pseudomonadota bacterium
TACCATGTTTCCATCAGGGTCCACGAAATTCACCGGATTATTCAGACAATACCCGTAAAGATCAACATCGCCACCGGCAAACAATAGGGGGTCCTTTGCAGTCCATCTGCCCACATCCGGATCATAGTCCCTGGCGCCGAACCGAATTAGACCCGTGTCTCTGTCATGCAGCCCGCCTGCAAAGCCAAAGGGCGCTTTAAACGATGGAGCAGTATCGTTGATTATATTCCCAAATGAGTCGTATTCTATCTTTTTTACCACACTCCCGGATGCATCCGCAACAAGTCTCAGCGAACCGACCTGATCATACGTCGGATAGTAGGTTGAGCCACCCTGCGTCATGGCCAAAGGCATTCTGCCGTCGGCATAGGCAAAACGCATGATAAGGTTGTCGCTTCCGTCGTACACTGCGAGCAGCCTTGTCAGGCCCTGCCAGAGATACTTCTCGGTTGTTATACCGTTGACCTTCTTCGCGATCCTCCTTTAACGTGTTCGTCTATGCGGGACCACTTGGCATCAAGTTGAGATACCCATAAGAAATGGAATACGACTTGACACAAGTGCGAGATAGTACTAAGGAAATTAGCCCTATCTTGCCCTGATGTCAAAAAAATCTACAAGCCATCACTTGACAATCGTGCGAGATGGTAGTAAATTATTTAACACTAAGTCGCTCGAAAGTCAAAAGGACTGGATTATGAAGTTGAACGAGTTTCTATCACAACACGATGTGTTTACGGTAGAGGAGTTGGATCTTTTTCTCTCTGAGAAAGGTTCCGGCAAGCCGAATACCCGTAAAGCGCTTCTGACGTATTATCGAAAACAGGGCCGAATAGTACCTGTTCGACGCGGATTGTATGCTGTTGTCCCTTTTGGTTCTTCGCCTGATTCAAGCCCGGTTGATCCGTATCTTTTGGCCGCAAAAATGACCAAAGATGCCATTCTTGCATACCATACCGCTCTGGAATTCCACGGAAAAGCATACTCGGTTTACACAAGGCTGCACTACTTGACCGCCCGAAAGTCTCTCCCGGTCAAGTTTCGGTCTTATGAAATCAGAGGGGTGCCCGTGCCGCAATCACTTCGTGCTAAAGGCGAGGAGACATTTGGTGTCGCCCGTCACAAGCGTTCCGGAGTCGAGCTACGTGTAACCAGCCTTGAAAGAACTCTTGTCGATGTGCTGGATCGGCCGGAACTGACCGGGAGCTGGGAAGAGATATGGCGGTCCCTAGAATCGGTCGAGTTTTTCGACATAGAACAAGTGGTCGAGTATAGCTTGCTTTTGGAAAACGCGACCACCGCCGCAAAAGTTGGGTTTTTCCTGGAACAGCATAAGGAAACCCTGATGGTTGATGATGTCCACCTGAAACCTTTATGTAAGTTGCGTCCCCGGCAACCCCATTATCTGATACGCGGAAAGCGCAAAGGTGGCCGATGGGTCAAGGAATGGAACTTGATGGTGCCGGACGAAATACTGAATCAATCCTGGGGAGAAGTGTTGTGATATTTTCACCATCAGAGATTTTACCGGTTGCGGAATCAACTGGCTTCAGAGCCGATGTGATCGAAAAAGTGCTCCACCTGCTAAACATTCTGAACACATTGAATTCGCATCCTTTTCTCAAAGGGAAACTGGCCCTGAAAGGTGGTTCTGCACTAAATTTGTTCGTGTTCGACATCCCCCGGCTGTCGGTTGATATTGATCTCAACTATATTGACGCGGTCAAACGTGAAGAGATGCTGGCGGATCGCCCCAAAATCGAACAGGGTGTTCAGGCAGTGTTTTCCAGAGAAGGATTTACTGTCAAGAGAATACCGATTGAGCACGCCGGTGGAAAATGGCGGTTAAGTTATCAAAGCTTCACAGGACAGTCGGGTAACCTCGAAGTCGATTTGAACTTCATGTTCAGGCAACCTCTATGGGAGGTGCAGTCTGTCGATTCTCGTGCCCTTGGTGACTTTCAGGCAAGGAACATTCCCGTTCTTGATATTCATGAACTCGCCGCCGGAAAGCTGGCCGCTCTGTTCGCCCGGCACCAGGCACGGGATCTCTTCGATGTTCATCAATTGCTCTGTAACACTAAGTTAAACCAGAAGCGTCTGCGTACCGCCTTTGTCGTCTATGGCGCGTTGAATCGCAAGGATTGGCGGACAATTTCTCTGGAAGAGGTTGCTTCCGACCCAGAGGAATTGAAGCGAACGCTGATTCCTGTTCTCCATGGGAATCTCGCTCCCGACGGAGAAGCTATTTCCATATTCGCTCAGCGCTTGGTGAATGAATGCCGGATGCAGCTTTCAGCAGTGTATCCTTTGTCTGTGCAGGAAAAAGAGTTTCTCGACCGCATCCTCGACAAGGGGGAAATCGAGCCGTCATTGATAACAGCAGATGCAGACCTCCAAGACCGCATTATGCGGCATCCGATGTTGCTCTGGAAGGCTGTAAACGTTCGCAGACACTTCCGTGTCGGAGGGTGATCAGACAAGTTATCTACACTTATGAATATTAATAGAGGTTTTGTCTGATTAAATAAACACCAGGTTGGTGAGGAGGGGTTTGAGGGAAACGGTCTCTTCGCCTACCTGGCTGTGATTAGCCTGTTCTTGGGCCATCAAGGCGCAGCAGACATATGGGAGTTGCCCTTGGAATAAGTTCAAGTCAGAGATCTTGAGATATTCAGTTTTTTGGGAAACTACCTGCCAAAACCGGCATCTTGATCGTTGTTGTCTCTGTTTGGAGTGTAATAAAGTCCGGTCCGATCTCTACCACCTCGGCGGCTTCACTCCCTATGATGTCCCCGATGAAAACTTCTTCTACTGTAGTGTCTTTACTTTGAAGAAAGACGCTCTCCTCTGTAACATCGACTATCTGGATATGCTTAAGTTTTGTGTCTACAAAAATGTCTTCGGCATATGCCGCTGATGCCACTGACAAGAGAACAATCGCAATAATTAAGATCCTCATTGGGT
>JBDRFJ010000066.1:0-4468 GCA_043818915.1 Pseudomonadota bacterium
ATGCGTTCGCCAGAATGTTCTCTTTTGTTCCAGGGTGTGCTTTGCTTTTGTCATCATGAACCTCCACCTTTTATAAGTTTCGGTCCAATATGACATGGATGCTTGGCTACGTGAAGATGCGGTTTATTGAGCGCTTACAGAGATAATTATCGTCAGAATCTAATTTGCTATTTGCTAACAGCCTTCCATACTTGTCAAAGTAATCTCCCCGATATATTAACTTAACACGCTTACCTAAACACAAAGCCGAAAGAAACTGTTTGGCTTTCATCCCATATTTTTCCTTATCAGTCTGCGTGGTAATATCTATTTCTGGTGCGTCTATCCCAAAAAGCCGTATTTCCCATTTCGTGCCATTTTCCTCGATCTCAATGGTATCGCCATCAATAACCCCAACAACCTTTCCGCGATTGGGTAGGCGTTTGTTGTCTAACAGCATTTTCAATACATATCCGTAGTCATCAGAATCATCGTCCCGGAGCTTTATGGTTGCCAATACATAGGCATCAATGATTGTGATCTTTCTGTGTTCCGGATTGGAATAAAATACATTGCATTCTTTTATATAATCCTCAACAGTTGTACTCTCCGCGTATCGGTATGTGTATGGTTGTTGTGGAGTATCAAGAGAAGAAGGCGTCTGGCCCATCCATATGCCTGCAATAAGGCACTTTTTTTCGCCTGTGTTCATTGTGTTCCATTCAAGACCGGTATATTCATTGATATAATTTTGTTGACCAAGAACGGGCACGGCAACAAGAAACACCAACCAACAAACAATACACTTTTTCATGGAACACCCGTATTGTGATGGGGAAAAGCGGAGGGAATTATTTCAATACTTTTACCACGGGTTTTTCAAGAAAAGCAATCCGTTTATTTATGGCCGAACATGCCATCCTGAGCCCTAAAATTGCGGGTGATTTTGCAGGATTATCACATGAGCCTCCTTAGTGATCGTGGCCGCCCCCGACATCCCCACTCTTCTGTAGCACGGAAAGCCTTTCTTGGGCGTTTTGGGCGTATTTGCTGTCAGGGTGCTCTTTAACAATCTCCTGGTACAATTGTCTGGCATGATCCTCGTTATCCTGCAACTCCTCGAATTGTGCGGTTTCATATAACTCTTGAGCTTTATTGTCTGAACATCCTGAAATGGCAAGGCCAACAATGAGCAGCAGCATTAAAATTATTCGTTTCATACTATATCCCCCTTACGTGTTGATTCACCAAAGAGCATGGTTACTAAGGGAACGTTAAAATATTATAAAGCAATGCACATCCGCAAAGCCTTGCATAGAAAGTCAAAATGTCACGGAGTTTTCCCGAATATATTCTGTGTGTAACAATTCATCTAATCAATGGATTTCTTTGCATCAAATATAGTTAATCTATATACCGATTAGAATCCAGAACTTCCAACACATGACGGCAATGATCAAACAGTTTGCTTGTATTTTTGAAGAGTAATTCACTCGTTGTTTTGGTGTTGTCCAATTTGTCAACGAGTTATCTACGTAGTTATCATGGTCTGACCCCGACAGCCCCAAACTACGCGTCGTGGGGGAAAAGGGCTAAGTCTACTGAGGCTTTGCACCCTCTTCCTTCTTCTTTTTCTTCTTGGGCTTGGCTTCGGGGGGCAGCTCGGCGACTTTCTTTGCCTTGGAGGTCTCTTCCTTGGGCCTTGCCAGACGCTCCGCCTTGATCGTGGCCAACTCCGCCGTTCGCTTCTCCGTGGCGGCGATCGCCCGCAGACGGACCCGCGATTCCTTGATTTTTGCCTTCAATTCCTTGACGAGCACATCGCGCGCGATCTTTTTCTCGTCCGCCCCCTTCTCCGCAAGAAACGCCAGACGCTTCTGCAACTTCACTTCCCATTCGGCCTTCTGTTTCAGCCGAGTTTCCCTGCTTTCGGATGCCATTGGTTTCTCCTTTTTGGTTTTTCCTTGTTGGGTATCTTCACCGTTTCCTTATCATCGTGCATGGAGACGAAGATAACCTCTTACCAGGATTTCCGCCGAAAAGCCAGTTAATTTGGCTGTCTGTCATTCGGCAGCCGTTTCGGGGCGCGCCCGGTACTCTAAGCACTCTCAGGCTGTCGAAGCGCATCCACTCCTTCTTCTTGGCAACCAACCACTTGCTATGCACGTCCCGTGCATAGTGCCGGTTTGCCGTCGGCATCTCAGCTTCCTTTTCTTAGGTGCCTCATTTTGAGCCACAAAAGGTGGTTTTAAGACCCAAATCTGGGCAGATTTTTAGCATATTCTATTTAAATCCAAAGCTTCCAGAACATGGCGGTAATAATCAAACAGTTTGCTTGTATTTTTGAAGAGTAATTCACTCGTTGTTTTGATTTTGTCCAATTTGTCAAGGACGACTTATCCATATCTCCCCATACACCTTGACAAAATTGTCGCCTCGCGATAATTTACTTTTGTAAGAAGTGGTTTGGTGAAATGTACTGAAGAAATTGAGACTTTTTGTGCTCCCTTTGTAAGTATCGACAGATACTAATCAAAACAATAAAAAAGGAAGACCAGGTTATGGATGATCTTTCCCGACAGGAGCAATTGGTTGATGAGGAAATTAAGCAAAACAATAAAGAAGCTGCTGTTAAATTACTATTTGACTTGATTGTGCAATATGCCAAAGAAAAAAACTTTGAAAAAGCTGAAGCTTTGAGGGAAAGGCTTTTTGAAGTTGACGCCATGGCCTTGACCGAAATCATTAGGTCGAGCGAAATTATTGAACAAGAAAAAAGCGAATCGATAGATCCGGATCACTTAAGTATATGGTCAGGCCTCTACTCCACCCTCACTACCGAAGAATCGAATGCCCTCTATTATGCAATAAAAAAGGGTGCCTATGATGCCGATCAGACCATTTTCAAACAGGGGAAACAAAGCCCCAGTCTCTATTTCATTAATGAGGGGCAACTAAAACTGGTCTATGGCCAGGATGACAGAGAAGTACTCTTGAGAACATTGGGTCCCGGTCATATCGCGGGAGAAGACACCTTTTTCTTAGACACCGTATGCACGACATCTTTGATAACACTCTCAAATGTCAAATTAAGTTTCTTAGATAAGGCCGCCTTAGCAAAAGGGAAAGATGAATTTCCGCTCCTTGAATCAAAACTGCATGATTATTGTCTCAAATTAATAAAAGTTCAAAACCTATTGCAAAAAAGGGGCCTGGACCGCAGAACCCAAAAACGGGTCACGCTATCAGGACATGGAGCAATTCAGGTGGTGAATACTTCTGGAAATCCGGTGGGAAGACCGTTCAAGGGTGTTCTCTCGGACATTTCTGTTGGGGGATTATCGTTTTTTGTAAAGATTTCAAAGAAAGAGACCGCTCGCGCATTACTGGGCCGCAACTTGAATATAAAATTTAGCATTGCTGCGGCTGAAACCCAACAGAAAATAGATCAAAACGGGACGGTCGTTGCAGCTCGATGTCATCCATTCGGGGATTATTCGATCCATGTCAAATTTGACAGGCTGTTGAGTGAAAAAGTAGTGGAAGAGATCGAACGGCTTTCAAAAACTGACACCCATCATAAAGCGTTAGCCTAAATTCCTGCAATTTACTTATCTTAGTATAGTCAGAAAATAAGTCGCCTTAGTCAACAACGTCCCAGGGGTTCCCACGACCCTATAAGCGTTTTCCTATCTTCCCCCGGCTCTGTTTATTCTCTACCTGTTAGCCGCTCTGCGATAGCTCTGCCGGCAATGATCCCGCTTGTTGAGGCCTGAAGCAGGCCCCGCGTAATACCAGCCCCATCCCCAATGGCAAACAGGTTGGTAACCTCGGTTTGCATTTCCGCCGTTACATCAAGGCGGTTGGAGTAAAGCTTGACTTCCACGCCGTAAAGAAGCGTGTGGCGTCCGTATACCCCGGGGGCTAATTTATCAAGGGCTTGAAGCATTTCGATAATGGTCACAAGGTGCCGGTAGGGTAACACAAAGCTTAAGTCTCCCGGTGTAGCCTTGGCTAGAGTTGGCCGGGTAAGACAGCGGTCAAGACGTGCCTTCGTACTGCGTCGACCTGCCAGCAAATCGCCCAGCCTCTGAACGATCGCGCCTCCGCCGAGAAGATTCGCCAGCCTTGCAATGTAAAGCCCGTAGGCGATGGGATCGTCAAACGACTCAGTGAACGCGCTACTCACCAAGACCGCAAAGTTAGTGTTTTCGCCCCTTTTTTGGGCATAGCTGTGACCGTTCACGGTGGTGATTCCATCGAACTCTTCCGCGACGACCTCTCCGTAGGGATTCATGCAGAAAGTGCGCACCTTGTCGTCGAATGTCTTGGAGTAGTGTATGAGTTTCGCTTCAAAGCTGATATCCGTCATTTCCCTGAGTACAACGGCCGGCAGTTCAACACGGACGCCGATATCCACGGGGTTGGACTTGGTTTTAAGACCCAGGGACTCCGCCTCCTTCTTCATCCAGCTTGCCCCTGATCGGCC